>NZ_CAJPGQ010000036.1:0-82468 GCF_905339595.1 Burkholderia sp. BCC1977 | reverse complement strand
GCGCCACCGTGCACTACCGAGATCTCCTGGCGCATCATTTTCCAGATCTGATCAGATCAATCCGCCCTCAGTCAGCGTCCAGTCAATGTCGATGCATTCTGCGATGGCGTCGTGATGAGTGACGATGGGCGACGTTGATCGGTGATTGTCGATGAATGCCGCCTTCCGGCGAACCGCCCGCTTGAGCCGATCCCTCGACGTGTCGCGATCGACCTGATCGTGTGCGCCATTCGGCGAACGCAGTACGATATCGTCATAAAAATCTATGCGCATAAAGTCCATTTGCGCGACAGGTCCGACAAAGCGGACAACCGGCCCTTCAGGTTAATATCGCCACTCGTCCCGATTCCCGGCGCGCATTTGCATCTGCCGCCACTCGGCGTCCTTCGCATCCCGTCTCCTGCACCGTTCATGACTGACAGCCCTGCCCAAGGTGGTCGGACGACCGACTTCTTGCCGTATCTCGTCGCCGCAACGTTCTTCATGGAGTACCTCGACACGACCGTGATCGCGACCGCGCTGCCGCAGATGGCGCGCTCGTTCGGCGTCGGGCCGAACGCGCTGAGCCTCGGGATGACGGCCTACATGCTGGCGCTCGCGGTGTTCATCCCGATCAGCGGCTGGATCGCGGATCGCTATGGTTCGCGCACGGTGTTCGCCACGGCCATCTTCGTCTTTACCGGCGCGTCGGTGCTGTGCGGGCTGTCCGAGGGCGTGGTGACGTTCACGGCCGCGCGCCTGCTGCAGGGTGTCGGCGGGGCGATGATGGTGCCGGTCGGACGGATGATCGTCGTGCGCAGCACGGAGAAGGGCAGGCTGATGCGTGCGATCGCAACGATCACGTGGCCGGGCATCGTCGCGCCGGTCGTCGGGCCGCCGATCGGCGGCTTCATCACGACCTACGCGTCATGGCGATGGATCTTCCTGTTGAATGTCCCGTTCGGCATCGCTGCGCTGGTCTGTACCTGGCTGATCGTCCGGAACACGCGGGCCGACGAGCAACGGCCGCTCGACTGGGTCGGCTTCGTGCTGGCCGGCGGAGCGCTGACCTGTCTGCTGATCGGCACCGAAGCGGCCGGCCAGCAGGACGTCGACTTCACGCGCGCGGGCATTCTGGTGGGCGCGAGCGTGCTGTTCGGCATCGCCGCGTGGATGCACGCGCAACGCTGCGCGCATCCGCTGCTCGATTTCACGACGCTGAAGGTGCCGACGTTCTCGGTGACGGTGATCACCGGCTCGATCACGCGGATGGCGATCAACGCCGTGCCGTATCTGCTGCCGCTCCTGTTCCAGATCGGCTTCGGGCTGTCGCCGTTCCAGTCCGGCCTGCTGCTGCTCGCGAGCGCGCTCGGCAATCTCGGGATGAAGGCGGGAACGTCGTGGATCCTCGACCGCTTCGGCTTCCGGCGCGTCGCGCTCGTCGACGTGACGATCGTCGGCATCTTCACGATCGCGTGCGGCTGGCTGACCGCATCGACGCCGCTGGCGATCACGCTGTTCGTCGTATTCGTCTACGGGCTCACGCGGTCGATGCAGTTCACGACGCTCGCGACGCTGGCGTATGCGGATATCCCGGCCCGGCAGACCAGCGCGGCCAGCACGCTGTGGAGCGCGGCGCAGCAGATGACGATCGGGATGGGGATCGCATTCGGTGCGTTGTCGCTGCGACTCGCGGCGTTGGTGCGTGGCGACGCGGCCGGCATGCACTACGCACTCGACGATTTTCGCTGGGCGTTCGTTGCGGCGGGCGTGCTCGCGCTGCTGACGTTGCCGGGCTATGCGCGGCTGGCTTCCAATGCCGGCGATCGCCTGCGGGCGAATGTGGCCCGCGGGTAGGCCGGATCGCTCGTTGCATTGGCGTCGCGGCAGGTAAGGGCTCCGATCTTTTAGCGCTCACTTGAAACGGCGATCCGTCATTTCCACGATCGTCTGACGGAGAGCGTAACCCGTCATCCGTTGCTGCCGGCGATGAGCAGACCGTGCGGCGATGCCACGGTACAGCGAGCCTCGAGCAATGATGCGCGGTAGCCGTTGCGCGAACCCATCCGCGTGCCGAATGGCACGACAGTCATGCTCGCTACGCGGGCCGTCACTGCGCGTCATGGAAGATAATGCCGACCGTGTGGCGGTGGCCGCTGCGGATTCTGCTTACGCCGTGGCGCAAGTTGACACGGTAGACGCCGCGCGTTCCTTGTACGGGCCTGCCGTGCACGGCGAAGATCACCGCGTCGCCTTGCATGAGCGGCACCACTTCCGCGCGTGACTGCATGCGTGGCCGCTGTTCCGTCAGCACGAACTCGCCGCCCGTGAAATCCCGCCCAGGTGCCGACAGCAGGATCGCGACCTGGAGCGGAAAGACATGCTCGCCGTACAGGTCCTGATGGAGACAGTTGTAGTCGTCAGGCCCGTATTGCAGGATCAGCGGCGTCGGGCGTATTTGTCCCGCCGCGTGGCAGCGATCGAGGAATGTCGTGTGCTCTTTCGGATAGCGGACGTCGATCCCGAGTGCCTGGTTCCAGCGATTCGCGATTGGCGCGAGATGCGGGTACAGCGTCGCGCGCAGCTTGGCGACGACCGCGGGCAGCGGGTACGCGAAGTACTTGTATTCGCCGCGCCCGAACCCGTGCCGTGCCATCACGACGCGTGAACGATAGAGCGCATCCCGAGGATAGAGCGAGGCGAGCGCATCGCACTCGCTTGCGGAGATCAGGCTCGGGACACGCGCACATCCGTAGCGATCGAGCTCGACATCGACGGTCGGCCAGTCGATTGCGTCGACGCGTCGCGCGATGTCCGGCGATTCGACGGCAGGTTGAAGATCGGCGATATTCACGGGCATCCCTCGGTTCGTCAGCAGTGTGGCGCCGTACGATCGCGCGGACTACTCGCAAGCGTCGCGTGCACGGTTGAAGCCACGATGAAAGTTGATGAACCCAGTCTAGCGGCGTCCGTGTGCCGGCGCGCTCCAGATCTTGCGCTCCAATTCGGAAGGGGGAAAGGGCAGGGCGCGGCACGGACGCATCGAATGCCGCGACGTGTCGGAGCGCAGAAGCGCAGAAGCGCAGAAGCGCAGAAGCGCAGAGCGGAGAGCGGAGAGACACAGAGACGCAGAGACGCAGAGACGACGGCGGACCTTTCTACGACAGGCGGCCGGTTCTCACCGGTCCCCCGCCGTTTCCGCGATCAAGCCACCGACCGGAACAACCAATAGAGCCCGCCTGCCAGCACGATCGACGCGGGCAGCGTCAGCACCCACGCGAGCACGAGGCTGCGCACCGTGCTCCACTGCAGCCCGGATCCGTTCGCCGCCATCGTGCCCGCGACACCCGACGACAGCACGTGTGTCGTCGACACGGGCAGCCCGTACACGTCGGCGGCGCCGATCGTCAGCATCGCGACGAGTTCGGCCGACGCGCCCTGCCCATACGTCAAATGCTGCTTGCCGATTTTCTCCCCGACGGTCACGACGATCCGCTTCCAGCCGACCATCGTGCCGAGGCCCAGCGCGATCGCGACGGCGACCTTCACCCACGTCGGAATGAACTTGGTCGCGTGGTCGAGCTGCTTGCGATAGTTGTCGATCGCGAGCTTGTCGTCGGCGGCGAACGCGGGCTGCCCCGACTTCTCGATCAGGCGAATGGCTTCGGACACCAGATACATCGTGTTGCGCACGTTGTCGACGTCGCGTTGCGGCACCGCGGCCATCGAACCCGACGCGCCGACCGCGGTCGCGAGCGACGTGGACAGCTGCTGCACGGCCGGCAGCACGGCGGGCGTGAGTTCGCGACGCTGCACGTAGTGTTCGACGTCGGCGCGCGGGTTCGCGGACGGCGCGACGCCGTTCGTGTACTTTCCGAACGTCGCGGCGGCCTGATTCGCGACGGCAACGAAGGTCTGCGTTTCGGCCGGCGTGACGGCCTTGTTCAGCGCATACGCGGTCGGCACCGTGCCGATCAGGATCAGCATGATGAGGCCCATCCCTTTCTGCCCGTCGTTCGACCCGTGCGCGAACGACACGCCCGTGCAGGTCAGGATCAGCAGGCAGCGGATCCAGAACGGCGGCGGCTGATCCTTCGGCGGCTCCTTGTACAGCTCCGGAATCCGCACCAGCGCCTTCAGCACGAGCAGCAGCAGTGCCGCACACAGAAAGCCGACGATCGGCGAGAACAGCAGCGACTTGCCGACGCCGAGCGCCTGGCCCCAGTCGACGCCGCTCGTGCCCGACGGCCCGTGCATCATCTGGTTCATCAGACCGACGCCGATGATCGACCCGATCAGCGTATGCGAGCTCGACGACGGCAACCCGAAATACCAGGTCGCGAGGTTCCACACGATCGCGGCGATCAGCAGCGCGAACACCATCGCGAAGCCTGCGCCGCTGCCGACCTGCAGGATCAGTTCGACCGGCAGCAACTGCAGGATGCCGAACGCGACGGCGCCGCTCGAGACCATCACGCCGAGGAAGTTCCACATGCCGGACCAGATCACCGCGACGTTGGGCGTCAGCGAGTGGGTATAGATCACGGTGGCGACGGCGTTCGCGGTGTCGTGGAAGCCGTTGACGAATTCGAAGCCGAGCGCGATCAGCAGCGCGGCGCCGAGCATCAGGTAAGGGAACAGGGATCCTTCGCGGACCGGCGACAGATCGTCGATCAGGTGCGTGGCGATATAGATCGCGCCGAGCGCGAGCACCAGCAGGAAGACGGCATAGCCGACCTGCCTGGTGCGTTCGACGGAACCCGAATTGTTCGGTGCGGACGAAGCAGGTTGATTCATGACGGCATCTCGCAAGGGAACCGTGTCCGATCCTAGCTTTCGCTGGCAGTCAGTTTGATGACAGTCTGGACGTCGAATCATCGTCTTACAGACGTGTAAGAGAATGGCGCCGTCACGTCGAGGCGCGTCATGTCGTGCCGGCTCGCGTCGTCATCCATATAGTGAACACGAGCCCGCGCACCGGCATGCGGAGCGTGGCTAGCGCAGCATGCGCGGCGCGCTCCACGTCGATTCGCGCGCCAGCGCGACGAATGCGGCCAGATAGTCGATCGATGCCTCCGCCTCGCGGATGCCGAGAAAGATCTGTTTCGCGATCCCCTTCTTGCCGAGCTTGACCGGCACGACCGGCATCCGGTCCGCGTATTCATCGGCAAGCCATCTCGGCAGCGCGGCCACGCCGCGCCCGCTCGCCACCATCTGCAGCATGATGTCGGTCGTCTCGATCGACTTGTGACGCCGCGGCACGATGCCGGCCGGCGTCAGGAACTGGTTGTAGATGTCGAGCCGGTCGGTCTCGACCGGGTAGGTGATCAGGACCTCGTCGGTCAGCTGCTCGGGCGTCACGTAGTCGGCATTCGCGAAGCGGTGCGCGTCCGCGACCACCAGCACCTGCTCGTAATCGAACACGGGATCGAAGCGCAGGCCCGGCCTGTTCAGCGGATCGGGTGTCACGAGCACGTCGATGTCATGGCCGAACAGCGCGCCGATGCCGCCGAACTGGAAGCGCTGCTTCACGTCGACGTCGACGTCCGGCCAGCGCGACAGGTACGGCGACACGACCTTCAGCAGCCACTGGTAGCACGGATGGCACTCCATCCCGATGCGCAGCGTGCCGCGCTCGCCCTTCGCGTACTGCTTCATCCGCTCCTCGGCGAGTTCGAACTGCGGCAGCAGCCGGTTCGCCAGCTTCAGCAGATACTGCCCGCCCTGCGTGAGCCGCAGGCCGCGTCCTTCCCGGTCCCAGATCGGCGTGCCGAGCTGCTGCTCGATTTTCCGGACGGTATGGCTGAGCGCCGATTGCGTGAGATGCAGCGTATTGGCGGCCGCGGTCAGCGAGCCCTGGCGCTCGACTTCGCGGATCACGACGAGATGAAATCGTTCCAGCATGGATATCGCGTGCTCAACAGATACATGAACAGATTTAATGGATGAATGAAATAATGCCATTTTATTTCATGGGATGAAATCCCTATGATGGCTGCCGGATCGACTATTTCTTCAGGACGGCAGCTTCATGGTTACGACACACAACCTCGGTTTTCCGCGCATCGGCGCGAAGCGCGAACTCAAGTTCGGTCTCGAACGCTACTGGAAGGGCGAATCGTCGCGCGACGAACTGAAGGCACTCGGCGCTGAACTCCGCCAGCGCCACTGGAACGACCAGCGCGACCTCGATCTCGCCCCGATCGGCGATTTCGCGTTCTACGACCAGGTGCTCGACATGAGCTTCACGCTCGGCAACCTGCCGAAGCGCGTGCAGGACTTCCATGGCGATGCGCTCGACAACTATTTCCGTGTCGCGCGCGGCCGCTCGGCGCAGTCGGCGCAAGAGCATGCGGCGTGCTGCGGCGGTGTCGCGGCCGGTGAAATGACGAAGTGGTTCGACACGAACTATCACTACATCGTCCCGGAATTCCATGCGGATACGAACTTCTCGCTCGATCCGTCGCGCCTGCTCCAGCAACTGGCGGAAGCGCAGGCGCAGGGCGTCGCCGCGAAGCCGGTGATCCTCGGCCCCGTCACGTATCTGTGGCTGGGCAAGGCGAAGGACGAATCCGATCGCCTCGCGCTGCTGCCGAAGCTGCTGCCGGTATATGGCGCGCTGCTCGACACGCTGACCGCGCAGGGCGTCGAATGGGTGCAGATCGACGAACCGATCCTCGTGACCGAGCTCGACGCCGAATGGCGCCAGGCGCTGCGCACCGCATACGACGCGCTTGAGACGCGCCGCATCAAGCTGCTGCTCGCGACGTACTTCGGCCAGCTTCAGGACAACCTGACGCTCGCGGCCTCGCTGCCGGTCGACGGCCTGCATATCGACGCGAGCAACGCCCGCGACGAAATCGAGGCACTCGTGCGCGAACTACCGGCCGACCGCGTGCTGTCGGTGGGCGCGATCAACGGCCGCAACATCTGGAAGACGGACCTGAATGCGACGCTCGACTGGCTCGAGCCGCTCGCGAAGCAACTGGGCGATCGCCTGTGGCTCGCGCCGTCGTGCTCGCTGCTGCACGTGCCGGTCGATCTCGCGAGCGAGGAGAAGCTCGACGCGGAGATCCGTTCGTGGCTCGCGTTCGCGCTGCAGAAGCTCGACGAACTGAAGGTGCTCGCGACCGCGCTGAACCAAGGCCGCGACAAGGTGGCCGACGCGCTCGCGGCGAACGCGGCCGCGATCGATTCGCGCCGCCGCTCGCCGCGCGTGAACAACCCGGCGGTGAAGGCCGCGATCGCGCGCATCGACGCGCAGCTCGGCAATCGCGTGAGCCCCTATACGGCGCGCGCGCCGAAGCAGTCGGCGCGCCTGAACCTGCCGGCGTTCCCGACGACGACGATCGGCTCGTTCCCGCAGACCGCGGAGATCCGCCAGGCGCGCAGCCTGTTCAAGGCCGGCGCACTGGACGAAGCCGGCTACCGCGCGGCGATGCAGGCGGAAATCGAGCGCAGCGTGCGCGAACAGGAATCGCTCGAGCTCGACGTGCTGGTGCACGGCGAAGCCGAACGCAACGACATGGTCGAATACTTCGGCGAGCAACTCGACGGCTACGCATTCAGCCAGTTCGGCTGGGTGCAGTCGTACGGTTCGCGCTGCGTGAAGCCGCCGATCCTGTTCGGCGACATCAGCCGCCCGAAGGCGATGACGGTCGAATGGATCACGTACGCGCAGTCGCTGACGCACAAGCCGATGAAGGGCATGCTGACCGGCCCGGTGACGATCCTGAACTGGTCGTTCGTGCGCGACGACCAGCCGCGTTCGGTGTCGTGCTACCAGCTCGCGCTCGCGATCCGCGACGAAGTGCTCGATCTCGAGAAGGCCGGCGTGCGCGTGATCCAGATCGACGAGGCGGCGCTGCGCGAGGGGCTGCCGCTGCGCCGCGCGCAATGGGGCGAGTACCTGAGGTGGGCGGTCGAGTCGTTCCGCATCACCGCGAACGGCGTGCGGGACGAGACGCAGATCCATACGCACATGTGCTATTCGGAGTTCAACGACATCATCGCGTCGATCGCCGACATGGACGCGGACGTGATCACGATCGAGACGTCGCGCTCCGACATGGAATTGCTCGACGCGTTCGACAGCTTCAGGTATCCGAACGAGATCGGTCCGGGCGTGTACGACATCCACTCGCCGAACATCCCGACGCAGGATCACATCGTCGGCCTGATGAAGAAGGCGGCCGAGCGGATTCCGGCGGAACGCCTGTGGGTGAATCCGGACTGCGGCCTGAAGACGCGCCAGTGGGCGGAAGTGATTCCGGCGCTGACGAACATGGTCGCCGCCGCGAAGACGCTGCGCAGTCGTATGCAATGACGCGGGTGGGGTGACCGCACGATCGTCGCGCGGCGAGCTTGCCCCGGCACTCGGCCGAGCGCCGGGGCGTTCGCGTCAATGCCGCCGCGTCACGGCGCCGAGCGGCACCGACGCGAGGTCGACGTAGCGGAATGCCGCCCGCGCGTCATGTACCGCCGCAGGGTCGAGCACGACATCGAGCAGCGCTTCCCGATCGCCGGGCGCGACCGCGACGCAGGTGCCGTCGGGCGCCGCGACGAGACTCGTGCCGCTGAACGTGTAGCGGTCGCCGGCGCCGACGCGGTTCGCCATCGCGACGTAGAGCTGGTTTTCCAGCGCGCGCACCGGGATCATCTGGCGATGCACGTTGCCGTACGGATTCATCATCCCGTCGACGATCACGATCAGTTCGGCTCCGGCATGCGCGAGCGCGCGCGCCGTTTCCGGAAACTCGAGATCGAAGCAGATCAGCAGACCGACCTTCATGCCGCGCCACGTGCAGACCGGAAACGCGTCGCCGGCCTCGAACACGCCGAGATCGGATTCGTACAGATGCGTCTTCCGGTAGCGCAACAGCACGTCGCCGTTCGCATCGATCAGCAGCGCGGTGTTGAAGAAGCGCGAGCCGTCGCGTTCCGCGAAGCCGAACGCGACGGCGACCGCCGCCTCGCGCGCGGCGTCGCGCACCGCGGTGACGGACGGCCCGTCGAGCGGCTCGGCCAGTTGCGCGACGTCGTCGGGCGTCGGGAAGCCGCTGGCGTAGGTTTCGGAGAACACGACGAGGTCGGTTGCGCCGCGCGCGGCGGCGATGATCGCGAGCGCCTTCGCGAGATTGCCGGCGACGTCGCCGTCGCGCAACGCCGACTGGACGATGCGAATGCGCGGGCCGTTCATCGTGCTCATCGCGCGTCTCCCTGCGCCGCCATGGCGGCCGGCGCGTCGGGCGCGGGCGTTGCCGCGATCACGCGCCGTTCGCGGTCGAGGTCGAGCGAGCGCGACAGCAGCCAGTAGACGCCGCCCGCGACCGCCAGCCCGACGAGCCACGCGATGTCGACGCCGCCGAGCAGCCGCGCGACCGGCCCGACGAACACCTCGCGGTTTGCTTCCGCGTCGAACACGTAGAAGAACGGCACCATCGCCGCGAAGCCGATCAGGTAGGACAGGATGCCGCGCAGTTGCCACGTGCCGTACAGGCCGTCCGGCGTGAAGAAGTGCGTGATCGCATAGCGGCCGCGCCGTACGAAGAAATAGTCGACGAGGTTCACCGCGGTCCACGGCACGAGGAAGTAGAGCATCAGCGTCAGGAACGTCTGCAGCAGTGCGATGCCGTTGCCGCGGATCGCGAACACGCACGCGAGGACGAAGGTGCTGATGGCGACGATCGACGCGACGCGCGCGCGGCGCGTCGGCCGGATCGGCACGATCGAATCGATGCCGGTCAGCACGGTGAGCATCGCGCTGTACGCATTGAGCGCGATGATCGGCAGGAAACCGACCAGCGATACGATCGCGATCAGCTTGCCGAGGCCCGGCACGAGCGCCGAGCCGACGTCGTTCATTGCGACCAGCGCGTCGGCCGCGTGCAGCTTTTGCGCGAGCCATGCGCCGAGCCCGATCATCCACGTACCCGACAACGACGCACCGGCGAAGATCACCGCGATCAGCTTCGCGCGACTCGTGTGCTTCGGCAGATAACGGGAGTAGTCGGACACGTACGGCGCATACGAGATGTTGTAGCTGGCGGCGATCGCGAACTGCGTCGCGAACCCGATCCAGTTGAAGCCCGGCGCGACGGCCGGCGCGGCGGATGCAGCGGCCGGCGCCGCATGACCGAACGCGAGTGCGAGCGTGACGAGCGCATAGAGCGGCAGCGTCGCGATCAGCGCCCACGTGAAGGTCCGGTGCATCAGGTCGTGCCCGTAGATCGCGAGCAGCGCGCCGATCGCGACGGCCGCGATCGCGACGAAGCCGCCGTCGATGCCGAACACGTTGTGCACGCCGTCGACCATCAGCGATACGTTGACGACGTTGAAGCCGACGAACACGAACAGCGTCGCGAGCAGCGCGACGATCACGCCGCGATAGCCGAACTGCGCGCGCGACTGGATCATTTGCGGCAGCCCCATCTCCGGCCCCTGCGAGCCGTGGAACGCCATGAAGATCGTGCCGAACATGATGCCGAGCGCGCCGGCGAGCGTTGTCCAGCCCGCCGACAGCCCCATGCCGGGCCCGACGAAGCCGATCGAGATCGTGAAGAAATGGAAGTTGCCGAGGAACCAGAACGGCCCCTGGCTCGCGAGCTTCGCGTGGCGTTCGGGTTCCGGAATGTAGTCGATCGAGTGATGCTCGATCGCGAGGCCGGCCGGTTCGGCGCGGCCGAGCTCGAGGGCGTCGGGGCGGTTCATGCGGGTTGTCTCCTGGGTCGCGCGCGGTTCGTCGATGCGACCGCGCGCGCCTGCCCGCCGCGATACCGTCGGGGCAGGCAATGTATATCGGGGTGGCGGGGCCTGCTGCGTGCCGCCGAAGGGCAGCTCAAAAAAACGGGCAGGCGATGCGCCTGCCCGTTGCGGGAATCACACGGTGCGCACACCGCGCGGCAGCGCTTCGTCCGCCTTGCCGGGCGCGCCTGCGTCGTCGATGCTGACGCGGCGCGAGATCAGCCACACGCACAGCGACGACAGCACGGCGGCGCTCGTGTACTGGATCGCGAGCGGCCACCATTGCGGCGCGGCGTTCTGTGCGATCAGCGTGGCGACGAGCGGCGTGAGACCGCCGGCGATCGCGCCGCACACCTGGTACGCGATCGAGATCGCCGTATAGCGGATGCGCGCGATGAAGATGCCGCTGACGAAGCCGGCGACCACCGAGTAGTAGCCCGATTCCGCGAGCGTCGCGAGGCCGACGCCGACCGTGATCGACAGCGGCGTGCCCAGGTGCACGAGCGGCAGCATCACGAACGGCACGATCGCGGCCCAGGCACCGGTGATCAGCAGGACGCGCGTCGTGCCGAAACGCTGTGCGAGGAACGCGGCGGCGAGTTGCACGACGAACTGCAGCACGGCGACGATCGTCATGCAATGCAGCACCATCGACCGGTCGAGCGACAGGAACTGCGTCGCGTAGCTGATCATGAAGATGTTGCTGAAATACACGCCGGCGATCCCGTACACGTTCGCACCGATCGCGAGCAGCAGCAGCGGCCAGTACTTGAGGGCTTCGCGTACCGGGTTTTGCGCGGTGTTGCCGCTCTTCCTGACTTCCTCGAACTCGGGCGACTCGGACACGCTCGCGCGGATCACGAAGCCGACCGCCAGCAGCACGGCGCTTGCGAGGAACGGCACGCGCCAGCCCCAGCTCATCATGTCGTCCTTTGACAGCGTGCTGATCGCGCCGAACGCGAGCATCGACAGGATCAGCCCGCTCGCGCTGCCGAGCTGCGCGAACGACGCGAAGAACGTGCGCTTGCCTTCGGGCGCATGCTCGCCGGCGAGCAGCACCGCGCCGCCCCATTCGCCGCCGACCGCGATGCCTTGCAGCACGCGCATCAGCACCAGCAGGATCGGTGCGATCACACCGGCCTGCGCATGGGTCGGCAGCAGGCCGATCGCGACCGTCGACACGGCCATCAGCATCAGCGTCGCGAGCAGCGAGCGCTTGCGGCCGAAGCGGTCGCCGAGATAGCCGAACATCACGCCGCCGAGCGGCCGCGCGAAGAAGCCGACCGCGAACGAGCCGAACGACGCGAGCAGGCTGACGAATCGGCTTTCACCGGGAAAGAACAGCGGCCCGAAGACGATGGCGGCGGCGGTCGCGTAGCTATAGAAGTCGTACCACTCGATCGTGGTGCCGACGAACGAAGCGAGCGCCGCCCGCTTCGGTTGCTTGACGGAAGTCCCCATCTGTTATGCGCTCCTCTGGATTCTTCTGATTTGGAATAGGTCGGGTGCCGGGATCAGTCGCGGTATGCGACGCCGGGCAGCACGCACAGCAACTCGTAGGCGAGGTTCGCGCCGAGCAGGGCCGTGGTGCCGAACGGGTCATACGGCGGCGCGACTTCGACGAGATCGCAGCCGACGATGTTCAGCCCCTTCGCGCCCCGGATGATCTCGAGCGCCTGCGGCACCGTGAGGCCCGCGATTTCCGGCGTGCCGGTGCCCGGCGCATAGGCCGGGTCGATGCCGTCGATATCGAAGCTGATGTAGACCGGCGTGTCGCCGATGCGTGCGCGCACTTCTTCCATCAGCGGCGCGAGCGACTTGTTCCAGCACTCCTCGGCCTGGACGACGCGGAAGCCCTGCTCGCGGCACCAGTCGAAATCCTCGGCGGCGTAGCCGGTGCCGCGCAGGCCGATCTGCGTGACCTTGTCGCCGTGCAGCAGGCCTTCCTCGACCGCGCGGCGGAACGGCGTGCCGTGCGCGATCTTTTCGCCCATCATCGTATCGTTCACGTCGGCGTGTGCATCGACGTGAATCAATGCAACCTTGCCGTGCTTGCGGTGGATCGCACGCAGGATCGGCAGCGCGATCGTATGGTCGCCGCCGAGCGTGATCGGCTTGCAGTCGTGCTCGAGAATCGCGTCGTATGCTGTTTCGATGCGCGCGATCGAATCGTGCAGGTTGTACGGGTTGATCGCGACGTCGCCGATATCGGCGATCTGCAGCGAATCGAACGGCGCGGCGCGCGTGGCCATGTTGTACGGGCGCAGCAGCACGGATTCGGTGCGGATCTGGCGCGGGCCGAAGCGCGCGCCGGTGCGGTTGGAGGTGCCGAGGTCGAACGGCACGCCGACGAAACATGCGTCGAGCCCCGCGGCGCTCGCCACGTGCGGCAGGCGCATCATCGTCGCGATGCCGCCGCTGCGCGGCATTTCATTGCCGCCGAGCGGCTGGAAATGGGTGTGGTCGTTCATGGGCTTGTCTCTTCCGATGTGGGGTTGCCGTATCATTCGACGCGGCCTAGCACATAGTTTTACGCGTCCGGCCGCAAAGAAGAATGCGAAGATATCGACGTAAACATCGATTTTCATCGATGTATGGAAGGGGAACAAAAGGGGAATAGCGTGCTGGGGAATCTGTCGACCCTCGATCTGCGGTTGATCCGCGTGTTTCTCGCGGTCACGGACGCGGGCGGCGTGTCGGCCGCGCAGGCGATGCTGAACGTCGGCCAGTCGACGATCAGCGCGCAGCTGTCGTCGCTCGAGACGCGGCTCGGCTACCGGCTCTGCGAGCGCGGCCGCAGCGGCTTCCGGCTCACGCCGAAAGGCGAGCGGTTCCACGCGATGAGCCGCAAGCTGCTCGCCGCGCTCGACGAATTCGGGATGGCGGCGCGGCACATGGACCGCCAGCTGGTCGGCACGCTGCACATCGGCCTGATCGGCCATACGCCGGTCAGCCAGAACGCGCGGATCGCCGAGGCGATCGCCGCGTTCCGCACGCGCGACGAGGCCGTGCGCTTCTCGATCTCGGTGCGCGCGCCGGGCGATCTCGAGGAAAAACTGCTGAGCGGCGAGATCCAGATCGCGGTCGGCTACTTCTGGCATCGCGTGCCGTCGCTGCACTACACGCCGCTGTTCATCGAGCGGCAGGTCGCCTACTGCGGGCGCGGCCATCCGCTGTTCGAACGCGCCGGCGCGCTGACGCCGGCCGACGTCGCAGGATTCGAGTGGGCCTGGCGCTCGTATCCGCTGCCGGAGGCGCAGATGTCGACGACACCCGATCGCGTGACCGCGACCGCCGACAACATGGAGGCCGTCGCGCTGCTGATCCTGTCAGGCCATCATCTCGGCTACCTGCCGCAGCACTTCGCGGCGCCCTATGTCGCGCAGGGGCTGCTGGCGCCGCTCAATCCGGATCAACTGCACTACGACGTCACGTTCCACATGGTGGTGGCGCGCGACGGGCGCGGCGATCCGCTCGTCGAAGCGTTCCTCGAGGATCTCGAGCGCGCGCATCAGTCGCCTGACGTCGTGTGAGTTCGTTTGAGGCCGGACCACGTCGGCAATGTGAACGAGTGTCACGCCGGAGTGCGTCACCGCACTGCCGGCATCACGGCACCGGCAGCCCCGCATCGTGCTTCACTTCCCGCAACGACAGCGCCGATTCGATCGACGTGACGCCCGGCAGCATCCGCAGCGAGTCGCGCAGGAACGTGCCGTAGTCGTCGAGATCGCGTGCGACCACCTGCAGCAGGTAGTCGGCCGTGCCGGCGACGTTGTGGCACGCGAGGATCCGCTCGATGCCGAGCACTTCCCGTTCGAACCGGTCGGCGACCTTGCGGTCGTGTGTCGCGAAGCGCACGAGCACGAACGCGACGACGCCGAAGCCGAGCGCCTGGCGCGACAGCTGCGCGCGGTAGCGCTCGATGTAGCCGTCGGTTTCGAGACGCTTCAGGCGCCGGGCGCACGGCGTTTCGGACAGGCCGACGGCATCGGCGAGGCGCGCGATCGGCAGGCGGCCGTCGCGCTGCACCGCGGCGAGAATCGCGCGATCGGTTTTGTCGAGTTCGGTCATGTTGGCGGAATCCTTTTCTGGGTTCCGTGATTGTGGCGGATTCCGCTATGGATCGCCAATCCTGTGCCAAAGATGGCCAATAATCCCTCCACCTTCAGCGGCAACATATCGTCATTGGAGGACGGGGGCAGACCATGATTTCCACGCATTTGCTGTTGATTTATCTCGCCGCGCTGGCGGCCATCTACGCGGTGCCCGGGCCCGACATGGCGCTCGTGCTGCAGACCAGCATCGGCCGCGGCGTGCGCCCGGGCATGGCGGCGGCGGCCGGCCTGTCGCTGTCGCGCACCGCGCACGTGACGCTGTCCGCCTGCGGCGTCGCGGCGCTGATCCGCAGCGCGCCGTGGCTGTACGAAGCGATCCGCTACGGCGGCGCGCTGTATCTCGCCTACGTCGCGATCCAGGTGTTCCGCTCGCCGGTGTTCGCGCTCGGCGACGGCGACGCGGCGGCGCCGGGCGAACTGCGGCAGTCGTTCTTCAAGGGGCTGCTGACGAACCTGCTGAATCCGAAGGCGCTGCTGTTCTGCTCGGTGCTGCTGCCGCAGTTCGTGCGGCCCGAGGCCGGGCCCGTCGTGTGGCAGATGTTCGAGCTCGGCGGGCTGCTGGTCGCGGCCGGCGTGTGTTTCGACCTCGCATGCGTGTTCGGCGCGTCGCGTATCGCGGCGTGGATGCGCGCGCATCCGCTCGCGCAGACGGTCCAGCGCTGGACGTTTTCCGCCGCGCTGATCGGCTTCGCGCTGCGCCTGTCGATGGATTGAGCCGCTTCATCGCATCGCTGCCGTGCGGGTCGACCGGCCGCGCGACAGCGATGCGCGACCGAACGCGGGCCGCGTGCAATGCCGGCCTTCGCGCGCATGCCTTGGGGCAGAAGGGCGTGCGCGCAAATCGTCTGACTGATCTAAACTTCCTTCAACTTCGCGCAATCGCGAACCGACTGACCGAACGGAACCGACTTCCGCCGGCTATGTCCGATTTCCTGGCTGTTCCGTGCAACGCGGTACCAAGGAGGGTCTGAACATGGCAAGGCATCTTCACGCCGACCGTGAACCCCGAATCGTCGCCGAGTCCAAGTGCCTCGGCCCGTGCGATCCGGCAGAACGCATCCACGTCACGATCATGTTGCGGCGGCAGGAAGAAGGGCAACTCGATACGTTGGTCCACCAGCTCGCCACCGGCGACGCACAGGCGAAACCGTTGTCGCGCGAAGCGTTCGCGCAGCGTTTCTCCGCCAATCCCGACGACATCCGCAAGACCGAGGACTTCGCGCGCCGTCACCAGCTCACGGTCGATCGCGTCGATCCGGTCGAAAGCGTCGTCGTGCTGTCCGGCTCGATCCAGCAGTTCGAAGCGGCGTTCAGCGTGAAGCTCGAGCGTTTCGAGCATCGCTCGATCGGCCAGTATCGCGGCCGCTCGGGCCCGATCGCGCTGCCGGACGAACTCGGCGAGGCCGTCACGGCCGTGCTCGGCCTCGACAGCCGCCCGCAGGCGCGGCCGCATTTCCGGCTGCGTCCGCCGTTCCAGCCCGCGCGCGGCGCGACCGGCGTCACGTTCACGCCGGTCCAGCTGGCGTCGCTGTACGGCTTTCCGGCCGGCGACGGCGCCGGGCAATGCATCGCGATCGTCGAGCTGGGCGGCGGCTATCGCGCGGCCGACATCCAGCAGTATTTCCGCGGGCTCGGAATCACCACGCCGCCGACGCTCGTCGACGTGAACGTCGGCACCGGCCGCAATGCGCCGACCGGCGACGCGAACGGCCCGGACGGCGAAGTCGCGCTCGACATCGAGATCGCCGGCGCGATCGCACCGGCCGCGAAGATCGCCGTCTACTTCGCACCGAACAGCGACGCGGGCTTCATCCAGGCCGTCAACGCGGCCGTCAGCGACAAGACCAACCGGCCGTCGGTGATCTCGATCAGCTGGGGCGGGCCGGAAGCGATCTGGCAGGCGCAGTCGGCGCAGGCGTTCAACCGCGTGCTGCAGGCCGCCGCCGCGCAGGGCGTCACCGTGTGCGCGGCGTCGGGCGACAGCGGCTCCGGCGACGGGCTGCAGGACGGTACCGATCACGTCGACTTCCCCGCGTCGAGCCCGTACGTGCTCGGCTGCGGCGGCACGCAGCTCGATGCGCTGCCGGGGCAGGGCATTCGCAGCGAAGTCACGTGGAACGACGAGGCAGCCGGCGGCGGCGCGGGCGGCGGCGGCGTCAGCACGCTGTTCGACCTGCCGGCGTGGCAGCAGGGGCTCGCCGTCACGCGGGCCGACGGCAGCAGCACGCCGCTCGCGAAGCGCGGCGTGCCCGATGTTGCCGGCGATGCATCGCCGCAGACGGGCTACGAGGTGTCGGTCGCCGGCACGGCCGCGGTGATGGGCGGCACGAGCGCGGTCGCGCCGCTGTGGGCCGCGCTGATCGCACGGATCAACGCGGCGGCGAGTGCGTCGGCCGGCTGGATCAATCCGGTGCTGTACAAGAATCCGGGCGCGCTGCGCGACATCACGAAAGGCTCGAACGGCACGTTTTCGGCCGCGTCCGGCTGGGATGCGTGCACGGGCCTCGGCAGCCCCGACGGCGCGAAACTCGCGGCGATCCTCGCGCGCAAGCCGTCGAGCTGACGCGCCGGCACCGGTCTTTCCATGCGACGCGGGTGTCCTGCCCGCGTCTTTTTTCACCTCCAGGAGCAGCACGATGGGCATCGATTCCGCATCTTCCGGCGGCGTGTATCCGCTGCATCACGACGATCACAATTCGCATGGCGTGCCGCCGACCATCAGTCCGGTCGCGCTGAGCCACGGCCGCGACCAGCCGTTCTTCGATCCGGTCGCGTACGGCAACGGCCCCGACGATTCGGTGACCGACACGACCGAATCGGCCGCGATCACGCACCACACGATCCTGATCGACGGGAAGCGCATCGCGTACACGGCGACGGCCGGCCATCTCGTGACGGTCGACCCGAGCAGCTCGCAGCCGGCCGCGAAGCTCTTCTACGTCGCGTTTACGGCCGACGGCGCGAAGGAGGAAACGCGGCCCGTCACGTTCTTCTACAACGGCGGGCCCGGGTCGTCGTCGGTATTCGTGCTGCTCGGCTCGTTCGCGCCGAAGCGCATCAAGACGTCGATGCCGGGGTTCACGCCGCCCGCGCCGTACCAGATGGAAGACAATCCGGACAGCATGATCGACCACAGCGACCTGGTGTTCATCAACCCGGTCGGCACCGGCTATTCGGCGGCCGTCGCGCCGAACAAGAACCGCAATTTCTGGGGTGTCGACCAGGATGCGGATTCGCTGAAGCAGTTCATCAAGCGCTACCTGACCAAGAACAACCGCTGGAATTCACCGAAATACCTGTTCGGCGAGTCGTACGGCACCGCGCGCAGCTGCGTGCTCGCGTACAAGCTGCACGAGGACGGCGTCGACCTGAACGGCGTCACGCTGCAGTCGTCGATCCTCGACTACCGGCAGGCCGGCAACCCGGTCGGCGCGCTGCCGACCGCGGCGGCCGACGCGTGGTATCACAAGAAGCTCGGGGTCACGCCCGCGCCGACCGATCTCGGCGCGTTCGTCGAGGACGTCGCGCAGTTCGCGCGCACCGACTACCTGAATGCGCTGCGCACGGTCCCGCATGCGAACCCGGCCGCCGTGCAGAAGCTGTCGCAATACACGGGCATCGATACGGCGACCCTGCAGTCGTGGAGCCTCGACATCGCGGGCTACGACACGCGCGGCAATTCGCTGTTCCTGACGACGCTGCTGCATGCGCAGGGGCTCGCGCTCGGTTCGTACGACGGCCGCGTGACCGGGATCGCGTCGGGCATCGCCGGCAAGATCGACCCGAACTCGGGCGGCAACGATCCGACGATGACGGCCGTGACCGGCGTCTACACGGCGATGTGGAACAGCTACCTGAACGAGCAGCTGAAGTTCACGTCGAACTCCGCGTTCACGGACCTGAACGACCAGGCGTTCCGGAACTGGGACTTCAGCCATATCGACCCGACCGGCGCGCAGCAGGGCATCGATGCGCAGGGGAACGTGATCCTCTACACGGCCGGCGATCTCGCCGCGGTGATGGCGTTGAACGTCGACCTGAAGGTGCTGTCGGCGAACGGCTTCTACGATTTCGTCACGCCGTTCTACCAGACCGTGATCGACCTGCAGCAGATGCCGCTCGAGGATCAGAAGGTGCGGCAGAACCTGTCCGCGCGTTTCTATCCGTCGGGGCACATGGTGTATCTCGACGGCGGCTCGCGCACCGCGCTCAAGCGCGATCTCGCGACGATGTACGACGCGACGGTCAGCGATACGGGCGCGCGGATGCGGATTCGCGCACTGCAGACGAAGAAGACGGGCGGGCACGCGTAGCGCTACCCGTCGTGCACGTGCCGCGCGTAACCGCCATGGTTCGCGCGGCGCGGTGTGGCGGCCCGAGCGGCCGTCGGGCCGGCTTACGCGGTCGGCCAGTCGAACGGCGTGTACGGCAGCGCGCGCTTGTGGCGCGAACCGTCGAAGAAGCGCAGCACCGTTTCGTACACGTTGTCGGCGACGGTCTTGCCTTCGAGGAAATCGTCGATCTCGTCGTAGGAGACGCCGTACGCGTGCTCGTCGGGGCGCAGCGGACGCAGTTCCTCGAGGTCGGCCGTCGGCACCTTCATCACGATCAGTTCATCGCCGCCGAGCGCGCGGGCCACCGCACGCACGCGGCGCTTGCTCAGGCCGGCGAGCGGCAGGATGTCCGCGCCGCCGTCGCCGAACTTCGTGAAGAAACCCATCAGCGATTCGGCCGCGTGGTCGGTGCCGATCACGATGCCGCGCCGCGCACCGGCGACCGCGTACTGCGCGATCATGCGCTCGCGCGCCTTGACGTTGCCGTGCACGAAGTCCTGCTGCGCCGGGGTTTCGAACGCGTGGCCGGAGGCGACCAGCGATGCGAGCATCGCGTCGGCGGCGGGCTTCACGTCGACCGTCAGTTCCTCGTCCGCGCGCACGAACGCGAGCGCGCGCTGCGCATCGGCTTCGTCGTTCTGGACGCCGTTCGGCAAGCGCATCGCGATGAAGCGCGCGTCGTAGCCGCCGGCGCGCAGCTGTTCGACCGCCAGTTGCGCGAGCCGCCCGGCCGTCGACGAATCGACGCCGCCGCTGATGCCGAGCACGTAGGTCCGCAAGCCGGTCGAACGAAGGTACTGCGCAAGGAAATCGACGCGGCGGGCGATCTCGGCGTCGACGTCGAAGTGCGGGGCGACGTTCAGTTCGGCAATGATCGCGCGTTGGCGGCTGGCGTAATCGGCGGATGTCATGAAGGTGGTTCCGGAACGAAATGCAAGGCGCCCATCATAAGCGCAATCGCGGCCCGGCGCCGCGCCGGGCATGCGATCCGGCGGCCGCGCGTTGCATCGGCGAGACGCGCTGCATCGTCATGGTGCAGCGTGCGGGGCGGTGCCCCCTGGCGTACGCGCGGATGCTTCGTTTCGAGGCATGGCGGGGGGCGGTGACGGCCGCGCGCTGTTCCCGCTCGCCCGCGTCAGCGCCGCGCGAGCACGACGCCCACCAGGGCGAGCGCGAAGCCGGCGAGCTGGACGGTCGCGAGCGTTTCGCCGAACAGCAGGTAGCCCTGCAGCGCGGCGAGCGGCGGCGCGAGGAACAGCAACGACGTCGCGCGCGCGGCGTTGCCGCGTCGCAGCATCCACATCAGCATCGTGACCGCGCCGCCGGACAGGAACACGACGCCCCACACGAGCGAGATCCACAGCGCGGGCGCACCGATCCAGCGCGTTTCGTGCAACAGCACGACGAAGACGGCCGCGACGATCGCCGCGCCGAGGTTCTGCACGGCGACGGCCGTGCGCAGGTCGTTCTGCGCGAGCTTGCCCTTCTGGTACAGCGAGCCCGCGGTGATCGAGCCGACCGCCAGGATCGACACGGCCACGACGAACCACGCGGGCGCGGCGCCCGGCGGCGGCACGACGCCGCCCGCGACCTTCGGCGCGAGCACGAGCGCGACGCCGGCGAGCCCGAGCGCCATCCCGAGCCAGCCGCGCGCGGGCAGGCGCTCATTGAACAGCGGCACCACGAGCACGGCGGTGGCGAGCGGCTGCAGTGCGCCGAGCAGCGCCATCACGCCCGCGTTGAGCCCTTGCGCGACGGCCCAATAGCTGGCGCCGAGATAGACGCCTTGCAGGAGTGCGCCCGCGATCAGGTGGCGCGGCCATTCGCGGCGGGCCGGCCACGGCGCGCGTGCGGCGAGCGCCACCGCGCCGAACAGCACGGCCGTGCCCGCGAAACGCGCGAGCAGGAACAGGTTCGGATCGGCGTAGGGCTTGATTGCCCGGGCGACGATGAAGCCGGTGGACCACAGCGCGACGAAAGCCGCGGCGACGAGCGAGGTAAACATGCGTGGCGGGCCGCGTGACGGCCGGACGATTCGTGAAGCCGGCCAGTATCGGGTGAAGCGGTGCCGCCGTCTTGTCGGATTCTGCACTCGCTCGTGGCGCGTGCCGGACGCATGCCGCGCAGCCGTCGTGTGCCGCGCGCTACGATCGTTGGGGTGGGCGCGATGCGCCGCAAGCGCGGCGGCGTGCCGGCCGTTCGGTTATCGGCCGGCCGGATGAACGCGCCGCGGCATGAATGCGCACCGTGGCGCGCGCCGAGAAGGGGAGATCAGTCGAGCGAGAACGTGTCGAGCGGCTGGTTCGCGCGCGCGTCGGTCGCGAAGCGCGCGGCGAGCTGTTCGTACAGCCGGCGGGCCTCGTCGAGCGTCAGGTCGATCCAGTACGGATCGCCGGCCCCGTCGTTGAGTCGTTCCGGCGAAAACTGGATTTCGAGCACACTGCCTTTGCGGTACATGGCGCAAGCCCCTTGATGGTCTGTCGTTCGGCGAAACGCAGAGTGTAGCAATCGCATGCCGTGCCGATTCGCGCGCATCGGGCAATACAGAATTTCGCTTTCGTGAAACGCGGCCGCCGCCGGACCCGCCGCCGTCAAATGGCGGTCAAACGACCGTAATACAATGATTGGCTTACCCATTACCAGTCGCCTCGGGCGCATTGCGATGCTGGCGGAACAACGTCATCAATACATTCTGTCGGAGCTCGGACGATCGGGCGCGCTGTCGGTCGCCGAGCTCGTGCGCTCGCTCGACGTGTCGCGCGAGACGGTACGGCGCGACCTGAACGCGCTCGCGGCGCGCGGCCTGCTCGTGATGACGCACGGCGGCGCGCTGGCGGCGGACCGCCGCGAGCCGAGCCTGTCCGAGCGTGAAGCGGCGAACGCCGAAGCGAAGCGCACGATCGGGCGACGCGCGGCCGAATTCGTGCCCGACGACGCATCGGTGCTGATCGACTCGGGCAGCACGCCGCACGCGGTCGCGCTCGCGCTGGCCGACCGGCACCGGCTGTCGATCTACACGAACGACTGGCGCACCGCGTTCGTGCTCGCGCGGCGCAACGGCAATCGCGTGACGCTGCTCGGCGGCGAACTGTCCGACGACGAGGATGCGACGTTCGGGCTCGATACGATCCAGCAGCTCGCGCAATACCATGTCGATTTCGCGTTCGTCGGCGCGGGCGGCATCACGGCCGACGGCGACTGCACCGACTACTCGCGGCTCGCCGCCGAAGTGCGCAGCCGGATGATCGCGGCGGCCGGCACGGCGATCATCGTCGCCGACCATTCGAAGTTCGGCCGCGTGACGCCGGTGCGGATCAACGGCACGTCGGCCGCGCGCTACCTCGTCACCGAGCGCGCGCCGGACAAGACCGTGCGCCGCGCGCTGACCGCACGCGGCATCGAGCTGCTCGTGTGCGACTGACGCGGGTCCGACATACAAGGTTCATCGAACGGTCATCGCACGGGAAGAACCGCCGACAACACTGACCCATTCATCTCGACCGGCCGGCCCGGCAGGAGCAACGAATGACCGTCAGCGTACGCAGCTATCTTTCCCCGACCCTGGTCCTGCTCGCCTTCGACTGGCCCGATGCGGCATCGCGTACCGACTTCCTCGGCTTCGCGATCCGGCGCACGCCGGGTTTCTGGTCGGCCGACGGCAAGACGCGGGCGCCGAACAGCTGGCTGCCGAACCGGCTCACGTTCGACGGCCCGGCCGCCGACACGCAGGGCGACGCGCCGACCGATCAGGCACCGATCCAGAAATTCATGTGGTGGGACGCGCGCATCGATCCGCAGGATCGCGATGCGTCGTTCCGCTATGACGTCTATCCGGTCGTCGGCACGCCGGAGAGCCTGCAGGTGCTCGATGCGGAGGCCGGCGGGTGCGATGTCGTGCTGCCCGCGCACATCGTGGACGGCGTCGGCACGTGGTTCAACCGCGCGGTGGTCAGCTCGCAGGCGTTCGCGAAGCAGGTCGCGGCGCTGGGTCTCGCGCCGAATGCGGCGCCGAGCGCGGACCAGGCGCTGAAGCTGCGCACGTGGCTCGCGAACGACATGGAACAGGTGTTCGCGGCGATGCTCGACCCCGCGTCGCGCGCGGTGTCGGCCGTCTATCACCTGACGGACACGCTGTGGGCGCTGCCCGCATTCGAGGCGTTCGGACGGCAGCACGGCGAAGCGTCGCTCGCGATCGTCTACGACGCGCACACGACGGCCCGCAAGGGCAAGCCGCCGCTGCCGTCGCCGAACCAGCCGGCCGTCGACGCGTTGCAGGGCCTCGCGACGCTCGCGCCGCGCGACAAGACGCACATCATGCACGACAAGTTCATCGTGACCGACGCACCGGCGAACGGCGCCGCCGCGGTGACGCCCGCGCGCGTGCTGACCGGTTCCGCGAACTTCACGACCGAGGGGCTGACGGAGCAGGCGAACGTGCTGCACGCATTCGATTCGCCGGCGCTCGCCGCGCTGTACAACGCGCGGGCGCATGCGCTGGCCGCGAATCCGCCGATCGCGGAGACGGCGAAGTTGTCGCCGGGCTGGTCCGAGCCGCTGACGATCGGCAGCGCGCAGGTGCGCGTCGCGTTTTCGCCGGAGCCGGCGGGGCAGCGCACCGAGATCGATACGATCGTCGCCGCGATCGCGGCCGCGAAGCATTCGGTGTCGTTCTGCCTGTTCATGCCGACCGACGCGGCGCTGCGCGACGCCTGCTTTGCGGCCGGCGATCGCGGCCTGATGATGTTCGGCCTGGTGAACCGCATCAACGTCGGCAGCGCGACGAAGGCCGATGCCGCGCAGCACGACGGCCAGCCGCTCGATGCGGCGACGCTCGCGAACCTCGAGCTTTACCATCGCCAGCGCGATCATCGCGACGTGATCGATGCCGCGTATTTCTCGCCGGCGACGGTGCCGAAGGGTTTCGAGCCGGAGCTGCGCCTCTTTCCGGGCGAGCCGGCGCCGGCCTATCCGCCGGTCGTGATCCATCACAAGTTCATCGTGATCGATGCGGAAGGCGCGAACCCGATCGTCTATACGGGCTCGGCGAACATGAGCCGCAACTCCGAGCAGTACAACGACGAGAACCTGCTCGAGATTCGCGACACGCGGATCGCGGCGATCTATCTCGCGGAATTCCTGCGGCTCTACGAGCACTACCGCGCGCGGGCGCTGTCGATCGAAACGAAACAGCATGGCGCCGGTACGCAGAGGCAGCTCGCGCTCGCGCCGGATTCGAGCTGGGCGAAGAAGTATTACGTGGCGGGCAGCCCGGAAGAGAAGGCGCGGATCGCGCTGGCGTCGACCGCGCCGACGGACTGACGCGCGACGCACGCGCTCGGCCTGAAGTGGCCTGACGCGGCCGGCGGCGATGCGCCGCGTGCGTCCGGCTCGTGCCGGTTGCACGCGGTGTGGTGCTGTGTCGTTCGGGAGGTGTGCCGGACGGCGGATTCAGCGCCAGCCGGCCTTCGGGCGGAAGCGCGCGGTGTGCCTACGCGGCGACGTAGCGCAGCACGGAGTCGGCGATCGTCTCGCGATGCCGCGCGCGCAGCCGCGGCGCCGACGGATCGCGGCCGAACGCGGCGCCGAACGTATAGCGGTTCGACACGCGGTGGAAGCAGAACGAGCTGATCAGCAGGTGCAGGTCGAACGCGTCGATGTCCTGGCGGAACGCGCCGCTCGCCGCGCCGCGCTCGAGCAGTTCCTCGAGCGTCTTGATGATGCTGACGTTGCGGTTCTTGAACGACTTCAGCTGTTCGAGATACTTCGCGCCGTGGATGTTCTCGATCGACACGAGGCGGACGAAGTCGCGATGCTTGTCGTGATAGTCGAACGTGAATTCGACGAGCCGGCGCATGCCTTCGCGCGGCTCCATGTCGCCGACGTGCAGTTCCTGCTCGAGCGCGCGGATGTCGCCGTACACCTTCTCCAGCACGGCCTCGTACAGGCCTTCCTTGCTTTCGAAGTAGTAGTAGAGCATCCGCTTCGTCGTGTTGGTACGCTCGGCGATCGCGTCGACGCGCGCACCGGCGAGGCCCATCGCGGAAAACTCCTGCGTGGCGACGTCGAGGATGTTGCGCTTGGTTTGCTCGGGATCGTATTTGCGCCGCGCATCGGTCGCAAGCGCGCGGCTTTCTGACGTGGCGGCCTTGCTTCCAGCTTTCATGTGACTTTGTTGTGGGTTGGCGGCGGCATGGAGAAACCATTCTAGCATGCGGGAAATCCCCGCCCGGCCGACCTTCCGCTCTAATCGGCCGCGCGGTTTCGACTGCCGTTGCCGCTCAGCGCCGGCACGACGCGAGCGCGTCGCGGGCCTGGTACGCGGTGTACGTGAGCTGCGCGGCGGCAAGGCCCGCGAGCCCGAACGTGCGCGTGAGCCCGAACGCGGCGAAGCCTTCCGGCACGGGCTGTTCCCCGGCCAGCGCGGCGGCGAGCGCTTCGCCGGCGACGGTGGTGGGCGCCATCCCGTGGCCGCCGAATGCGATCGCGTGCCATACGCCGTCCGCGTCGCGGCCGATCTGCGGCATCTTGTGCCGCGCGTAGCTCATCAGTCCGCCCCATGCATATTCGACCTTCACGCCGTCGAGCTGCGGATACACGCGCAGCAGGTCGCGTCGCAGCAGCCGCGCGATCGCGTCGGGGCCGCGGTCGAGCACCGAGATCCGGCCGCCCCACAGAATGCGCGTGTCCTTCAGCGGGCGGTAGTAGTCGAACGCGAAACGCGTGTCGTAGATCGCGTACTGCGCGTCGATCGCGTCCGGCAGGCGCGTGCCGAGCGGTTCGGTCGCGATCACGTAGGTCGCGATCGGCAGCACCGCGCGCTCGATGCGCGGCGACACGCCGCGCGCATAGCCGCCGCCGGCGAATACGACGTCCTTCGCGCGCACCGTGCCCTGCGCCGTGCGCACGACGTAGCCGGCGCCTTCGCGCGCGATGCCGAGCGCGGCCGAGCGTTCGTACACGCGTGCGCCGCCGCGCGAGGCGGCCGCCGCGACGCCGAGCACGTACTTGAGCGGATGGAAGTGGAACGCGTTCGGCTCGAACAGGCCGCCGTAATAGCGCTGCGACTTCAGCCGCGCGCGCAGCGCGTCGGTCGACACGGGCTCCCAGTCGACGTTGAATTCCTGCTTCATCAGCGTGCGCACGCCGTCGAGCCGCGATGGATCGTCGAACCAGTTCGCGAGCATCACGCCCTCATCGACGATGTCGCAGTCGATTCCGTAGCGGGCAATGCGCGTGCGGATCAGGTCGACCGCATCGACGGTGAGCCGGTACAGGCGGCGGCCTTCGTCGCGGCCGAGCGTGCGCAGCAGGTCCGCATTGTCGAGGCTGTAGCCGCCGAACACGAAGCCGCCGTTGCGGCCCGAGGCACCGAAGCCGACCCGCTCGCTGTCGAGCACGACGACATCCCGCACGCCGCGCTCGACGAGGCCGAGCGCCGTGCACAGGCCGGCGAGGCCGCCGCCGACGATGCAGACCTGCGTGTCGATCGTGCCGGTCAGTTGCGGGTAGGGCTGGCGGGTAACGGTGGCTTCGTAGAAGTTCTGCATGCGTGTTCGGTGACTCGTAACGGCGGAAAAACGGACGGCGCGCGTCGATCTTGCCTGAACGCGCGCGCCGCGTCGAATGGGGTTTTCAGCGCAGCGGCCGCCGCGGTGGGGCGGAGGCCGCTGCGTGACCGGGCATCAGGTGCCCGGCGTCGGGTTGGCCGGGGCGGCGACATAGGCCGGATAGCCGGCGTCGGCTTCTGCCGTGGCGTCGGGCACGGCGTTGCGCTCGATCCACGGCGCGATCTCCATGTCCTCGTAGCGCACGAGGCGGCATTTGCGCACCAGCGCGTAGCCGAGCCAGATCACGAGGAAGAACGGCAGGCCGATGTAGGTCGCGGCGATGCCGGTCCAGTCGATCTTGTCGGAGAGGAACGCCTGGTAGTCCTGGCCGAGCGCGACGATCGCGCACAACGCGAATGCGAACAGCGGGCCGAACGGAAACCACTTCGACCGGTACGGCAGCTGGTCGAGCCGATAGCCCTGCTTCAGGAAGCCCTTGCGGAACCGGTAGTGGCTGACCGCGATGCCGAGCCACGTGATGAAGCCGGCCATGCCCGACGTGTTCAGCAGCCACAGGTACACCGTCTTGTCGCCATACAGCGACGTCAGGAAGCACAGCGCGCCGACGGCGGTCGTCGCATACAGCGCATTGCGCGGCACGCCGCCCGGCGACAGCTTCGCGAACAGCTTCGGCGCGCGGCCTTCGACCGCGAGGTTGTAGAGCATCCGCGTCGACGCGTACATGCCGGAGTTGCCGGCCGACAGCACGGCCGTCAGGATCACCGCGTTCATCACGCCGGCCGCGAACGCGAGACCCGCGTGGCGGAACACGAGCGTGAACGGGCTCACGCCGATGTCGGTCACGTCGCTCTTCAGCAGGCTCGGGTCGGTGTACGGAATCAGCACGCCGATCACGAAGATCGCGAACACGTAGAACAGCAGGATGCGCCAGAAGATCTGGCTGACCGCGCGCGGGATGGTCGTGCGCGGGTTCTCCGATTCGCCGGCCGCGACGCCGATCATTTCGGTGCCCTGGAACGAGAAGCCCGCGATCATCGCGACGCCGAGCATCGTGGCCCAGCCGCCCGCGAACGGCGCGTCGCCGATCGTGAAGTTGCCCCAGCCCGCGCTCGGGCCGCCCTGCATGATCCCGAAGATCATCAGCAGGCCGACGCCCACGAAGGCGAGCACCGTCAGCACCTTGATCAGCGCGAACCAGTATTCGGCCTCGCCGAAGCCGCGCACCGACAGCGCGTTGAGCGCGAAGATCAGCGTGAGGAAGATCGCGCTCCACCAGACGCCCGGCACGTGCGGAAACCAGTAGTTCATCACGAGCTGCGCGGCGACGAGCTCCACCGCGAGCGTCACGGCCCAGCTGTACCAGTAGTTCCAGCCGAGCGCGAAGCCGAAGCCTTCGTCGACGAATTTCGAGCCGTAGGTCGCGAACGAACCCGACACCGGCATGAACGCGGCCATTTCGCCGAGGCTCGTCATCAGGAAGTAGACCATCAGGCCGATCAGCATGTACGCGAGCATCGCGCCGCCGGGACCGGCCTGGGAGATCGACGCGCCGGACGCGACGAACAGGCCCGTGCCGATCGAGCCGCCGATCGCGATCATCCGCAGATGGCGCGCCTGCAGGCTGCGGTGGAGGGACGGCTTCGCGGGCGGCGAGCCGGACGGACGGGGCGAGTCTGGGCGGGCATCTGAATGCATGGCGGGTGCTGGGCGCTGTCTCCGGGATTGTTTTTTGGCTACGAAGGGCGACGCGTTGCCGGCCGCCGGCCGGGCAGCGGCGCTGCCGCGCGGGCCTGATCCGGATCGACCGGGTCTACCGGGCCGGGCCTACCGGGCCCATCGGGCCTACTGGGCTGCGACGCGTGGCGCCTTCGTCTGTCGTCCGGCCGCCGTTGGGCGGCCGTCGGCGCGCCGGGTGCGGTGCACCTCGACGCCGCCCCGATTGTGTGTGCCCGCCGCACGCACGGCAAACGATATTTCCGCACAGGGTGATGCAACTTTGTCATCAAGTTGCGGCGCATCGCAACCGGCGAGGCGGCCCGGGCACCGGCCCTGGACACGTCCCATACGCGTGCCGAAGCGGGCGGATTCATCCTGCCGGGGTGTTGCGTTTTGGGAATGAAGTCGTGAGTTAATATCAATAGCGGCCCGACTTGTGGCCGCCGACAATGTGTCGCATGGATCGTGCCTTGCGAGGCGGGGGCGCGCCGTCCGGCCGGGTTGCCGGCGGCGGCGCCGCGCGATGCGCCGTGCGGCGCACCGGGCCTGCCGAGCTGCGCATCCGCTTGCACAGGGCGCGCGAACGCGCTCCAATCGAATCACGCGGGCGGCGTTGCCGCCGCACCGATCAATCTGTCCCTGAAGAGGAAGTGATGCAATTCAACGACATTCTTGCTGCGCTCGACATCGATCTCGCCCAGTGGAAAGGCAATGCGCTGACCGCGCGTTCGCCGCTCGACGGCGCGACGCTCGCGACGCTGGCGGTCGATTCGCCCGCCGACGCCGAGCGCAAGATCGACGCCGCGCACGACGCATTCCTCAAGTGGCGCACGGTGCCGGCGCCGGTGCGCGGCGAACTCGTGCGCGTGTTCGGCAACGTGCTGCGCGAGCACAAGGCCGAGCTCGGCCGCCTCGTCACGCTCGAAGCCGGCAAGATCACGTCGGAAGGGCTCGGCGAAGTGCAGGAAATGATCGACATCTGCGACTTCGCGGTCGGCCTGTCGCGCCAGCTTTACGGCCTCACGATCGCGTCCGAGCGCCCGGGCCACCGGATGATGGAAACGTGGCACCCGATCGGCGTGTGCGGCGTGATCTCGGCGTTCAACTTCCCGGTCGCGGTGTGGGCGTGGAATGCGGCGCTCGCGTTCGTGTGCGGCGATTCGGTCGTGTGGAAGCCGTCCGAGAAGACGCCGCTCACCGCGATCGCGTGCCACGTGCTGCTCCAGAAGGCGATCCGCGAGTTCGAGAAGACGCATCCGGGCGTCGCGCCGGCGGAATTGAGCCAGCTGGTGCTCGGCATGCGCGATGTCGGCGAGGTGCTGACGGCGTCGAAGAAGGTGCCGGTGATCAGCGCGACCGGCAGCGTGCGGATGGGTACGGAAGTCGCGAAGGTGCTGAGCCAGCGTCTCGCGCGCGGCATCCTCGAACTCGGCGGCAACAACGGGATGATCGTCGCGCCGAGCGCCGACCTCGACCTCGTGGTGCGCGCCGTCACGTTCGCGGCGGTCGGCACGGCCGGCCAGCGTTGCACGACGCTGCGCCGCCTGATCGTGCATCGCAGCCTCGTCGAGCAACTGCTGCCGCGTATCGAGAAGGCCTATGCGTCGGTGAAGGTCGGCAGCCCGCTCGAGGAAGGCACGCTCGTCGGTCCGCTGGTCGACCGTGCGTCGTTCGACGCGATGCAGAAGGCGCTGGCCGATGCACGCGAACAGGGCGGCGAAGTGAAGGGCGGCGAGCGTGTCGACGTCGGTCACGCGGATGCGTACTACGTGCGTCCGGCCATCGTGCGGATGCCGAAGCAATCGGCGGTGGTCGAGCGCGAGACATTCGCGCCGATTCTCTACGTGATGGTCTACGACAACTTCGACGACGCGATCGACGTGCACAACGCGGTGCCGCAGGGCCTGTCGTCGGCGATCTTCACGAACGACATGCGCGAGGCCGAGCAGTTCATGTCGGCGGCGGGCAGCGATTGCGGGATCGTCAACGTGAACATCGGCACGAGTGGCGCGGAGATCGGCGGCGCGTTCGGCGGCGAGAAGGAAACGGGCGGCGGCCGCGAGTCGGGTTCGGATGCGTGGAAGGCGTACATGCGCCGCGCGACGAACACGATCAACTACAGCCGTCAGCTGCCGTTGGCGCAGGGCGTGAAGTTCGACGTCTGACGGAGCGCGCCCGGGAGGGTGCCTTGACGGTCGAATGAAAAGGGCCGGTTGCCGCGGAAGCGGTAACCGGCCCTTGTCGTTTCCGGCGAGGCGGGCGCCGCGCTGCTCGATCGGAGCGCATGCCCGCTCAACGACTCACTTACGGTTCCTGCCGCGTGGGAGCGTCGTTCGCCGGCATGTTCTGCACGACCAGCATCTGCGGCGTCGACAGGGTGATCCGTGCCGCCCGCAACTGCTTCAGGATCTCGAACAGCAGGTCGCTCTTCGTCGCGCTCGCGATCCGCGGGCTCGCCACGTAGCCCGTGACGCTCAGCGTGATCCCGTCCGGCGCGAGCTGGCTGAACGTGACCGACGGTGCCGGCGTGTCGAGAATCGCCGGGTGCTCGCGATACGCGTCGAGCAGCAGGTCGCGCACCTGCTCGGGGTCGGTGTTCAGCGGGAACGTGAGCATCAGCGTCGCGACGCCCTGCGTGCTGTTGCCCATCGTCACGTTGCGCACGTTCTGCGAGATCAGTTGCGAGTTCGGCACGATGACGGTCGAGCGGTCGCTGAGCTGGATCTCGGTCGCGCGCACGTTGATGCGGCGGATGTCGCCTTCGACGCCCGCGATGCTGACCATGTCGCCCACCTTCACCGGCCGCTCGGTCAGCAGGATCAGTCCCGACACGAAGTTCTTCACGATCTCCTGCAGGCCGAAGCCGATACCGACCGACAGCGCGCTGACGATCCACGCGAGGTTGCTCCACCTGACGCCGAGCAGCCCCAGCGTCATCAGCACGAGCAGCACGTAGCCGACGTTGGTGAACAGCGTGATCAGCGACACGTGCATTCCCGTGTCCATGCCGAGTGCCGGCATGAACTCGTTGTCGAGCCAGCGGCGCACCGAGCGCAGCAGGTAGAAGCCGATCGCGAACCCGATCACCGCGTTCAGGATCCGGTCGGGCATGATGTTCAGGCTCTGCAGCCGCTGGCCGCCGATCATCGCGACCGCGCTGTCGAGCAGGTCGCTCGGCGTCGTGCCGAAACCGCCCGTCAGCAGCGCGATCGCCGCGACCAGCATCAGCAGGCTCGTGCCGAGGCCGGACACGACGGTGTGGGCCTGCTCGAGATGCCGGTCGTCGAGCGCGAACAGGTGCTTGATCTGCTTGCCCGTCGACAGGTTCGCGGAGAACAGGCTTTCGCTCGCGTCGCGCGTCAGCTGCGTCAGGATGTAGACGCTGCACAGCACGATCTCGAACCAGACGAGCTCGTACGTGATGAAGCGCGCGACCGTGATGTAGCCGATCAGCAGCGCGACCAGCGACACGACGATCGCCAGCGTGACGCCCGCGTGAATCAGCCCCGCAAGCGTCGAGCGCTGCTCGGGCGCCTCGCCGGATGCCGCCAGCGCGGTGCGCACGCGATTCGCGCGCAGGATCGACGCGCCGACGGTCAGCGCGACGACGAGCGAGACGATGCCGCGGCCGAACAGCGTGACGGACAGGCTGGTATCGACGATCCGGTTGATCGATTCGAGCGTGCCGGACATCAGCAGCAGCGCGGCCAGCACGCCGGGGAACGGCTTCATCGCGAGCGCGACGGGATCGGCGAGCGCCGGCAGCCGCCACGACGGATGCTTCGTGCAGAGCAGCGCGCGGCCAAGGCCGGCGATCAGCGCGCAGGTCACGGCGAGCTTCGCGAACTGGTCCCACAGATCGGTCATCGAAGACGTGAGCTCGGAGTGGCGGGCGAGCGCGAGATAGAGGATCTGGACGGCGACCGCGGTTGCGAGCAGCGTCGAGAACGCCGTCGCCAGCGCCAGCGCGCTGCGGCGCAGCCGGGTGGGCGGCAGGCGGTTCAGGCAGAACCACGCGAGCCCGCGTTCGACGACGCGGCGGCCGCCGAGCCAGGCAGCGAGCGCGGCGATCAGCAGCAGCGTGGTGATGGCGCGCTGGCCGGATGTCCAGGACGAGCGCAGCATGTCGTGCAGTTCGTCGTTGAAGTCCTCGAGCCGCTGGACGTCGTCCGGCGACAGGCGGAACAGCGGCAGCCAGAACTGCGCGCCGAAGATGCTGCCCGAACGGAACGCGAGCTGGTTCTTCAGCAGGCTGCGGTGCAGCTTCGCGAACTGGTCGTTCAGGTTCGTGAGGTTGGTCTTCTGGTCGGCGGCCTGTTTCAGCGCCGCGTCGATCTGCGCCTTGCGCGCGTTCAGCGTCTCCCGCTGCTGTTCGACAGCAGGCGTTTCGGGCGATGCGCCCGGGGCCGGCGGCGGGCCGAGCACGTCGAGCTGCGCCTGCACTTGCGTGCGCTGCGGCGCGAGCTGGCTCTGCAGCTTGTCGACGTCGGCGCTCAGTTCCTGGGTCGCGTCGCCGAGGTCGTCGAGCTCCTTGCTGTTGGTCGTGTTCGACGTCTGCTGCTTGATGCGGTCCTGTTGCACCTGCATCTGCTTGAGCTGCGCAACCGCGTCGCTCAGCGAAATGGTCGGCACGGGGACGCCGACGCCGCTCGCGCCCGGTGCGGACGCGGCCGTCGGAAACGCCGATGCGGTCGCGAGCGCCGCGAACTGCAGCAGTGCGAACAGCGCGATCCGGCGTGCGTACGTGGATAGTCGTTGTATGGACATGGAATGCTTACGTTTTGCCGACAATGCCGGGTGCCGAAAGGCGACCGGAAGCCGGGGGTTGGCCCGGTAGCATGTTACCGGGGTGCGGCGGACGCGGTGCTGCCGATCGCGCACCCTGGCTGCCGCCTATCGCGGTGCCCGCGCGGGCATGCGACGGCCCCGCGAGCCCTTGCCTACGGGGCCCGTGCCGGCCGCTGGCACAGTCCGACGGCGCGATGTCGCGACGCCGGCCTTCCTTACAGATCCGACAGACGGTTACGCAAGTTACACATTGCCGGGCGCGAAAGTGGGGTGTCCGAACCGGTTCGACACGCGACGCGACCCGCGCGGCGTGCCGGTACAATGCAGCGAATCGCCCGACGGCGGCCCGCCGGCCGCCGGACAACAACACACGACACGATCAGGAGACACGACCAAGATGGTCTCAACGGACAGCTTTCCGCAGGCAGCCGCCGCGTCCTCTTCCATCGACGCCGGCTCGATTTCAGCCCGCCTCGACCGCCTGCCGCCGACCCGCAGCGTCTGGAAGCTCGTCGTGCTGCTGAGCCTCGGCTTCTTCTTCGAACTCTACGATCTGCTCTACAGCGGCTACGTTGCGCCGGGCCTCGTGAAGAGCGGGATCCTGTCCGCCACGACGCACGGCCTGTTCGGCACCACGGGCGTCGCGAGCTTCATCGCCGCGCTGTTCTCCGGCCTCTTCATCGGCACGATCGCATGCGGCTTCCTCGCGGACCGCTTCGGCCGCCGCGCGATCTTCACGTGGTCGCTGCTGTGGTACACGGCCGCCAACGTCGTGATGGCGTTCCAGGACACGGCAGGCGGGTTGAACTTCTGGCGCTTCGTCGTCGGTCTCGGCCTTGGTGTCGAGATGGTGACCATCGGCACGTACATCTCCGAACTCGTGCCGAAGCAGATCCGCGGCCGCGCGTTCGCGTGCGAGCAGGCGGTCGGGTTCGTCGCGGTGCCGGTGGTCGCGTTCCTCGCGTACCTGCTCGTGCCGCATGCGCCGCTCGGCCTCGACGGCTGGCGCTGGGTCGTGCTGATCGGCGCCCACGGCGCGCTGTTCGTGTGGTGGATTCGCCGTGCGTTGCCGGAGAGCCCGCGCTGGCTCGCGCAGCAGGGCCGCGTCGACGAAGCCGACCGCATCATGCGCGCGCTCGAGGCGAAGGTCGAAGCCGAATACGGCCGGCCGCTGCCGCCGCCCGCGCCGGCCGAGCCGGTGCCGCCGCGCGGCAGCTTCCGCGACATGTGGGTGCCGCCGTATCGCAGCCGCACGATCATGATGACGATCTTCAACGTGTTCCAGACGGTCGGCTTCTACGGCTTCGCGAACTGGGTGCCGACGCTGCTGATCAAGCAGGGCATCACGATCACGTCGAGCCTCATGTATTCGAGCGTGATCGCGCTCGCGGCGCCGCTCGGTCCGCTGATCGGCCTGGTGATCGCCGACCGCTTCGAGCGCAAGTCGGTGATCGTCGCGATGGCCGCGGCGATCGTCGTCTGCGGGCTGCTGTTCAGCCAGACGACGGTCGGCGCGTTCCTGATCGTGCTCGGCATCGGCCTCACGCTCGCGAGCAACATCATGTCGTACAGCTTCCATGCGTATCAGGCCGAGCTGTTCCCGACGTCGATCCGCGCGCGCGCGGTGGGCTTCGTCTACTCGTGGAGCCGCTTCTCGGCGATCTTCTCGTCGTTCGTGATCGCGGCCGTGCTGAAGGGCTTCGGCACGTTCGGCGTGTTCGCGTTCATTGCGGGCGCGATGATGATCGTGATGGCCGCGATCGGGTTCATGGGGCCGCGCACGAAAGGTATCGCGCTCGAAGCCATTTCGAAGTAGACGTGGGTTGCGCACTCGCGTGTCGCGTGCGGCACGCGAGCGAGTTCCCGGCGTTTCGGGTTGCCGAAAACGTCCAGCGAAGCAATCTGCCATGCGGCGGCGAAGCAAGCGGCAACGAGTTGAAACAAAGCGTGACGAAGCGCAAAACTGCCGCGAAACCGGGGGTGCGGCCCTGCCGATCGTTGTCCGCGCGGGTAGAATGAAAGACCTGACGACTCATTAGCCGCCATCGGACCGAACGCGTCGTACGCGCGACCGGCTCCGCCGCGAAGAGGCGTCTGCGCCGGTCGCAAGCGACGCCTCCGGCGTGTCGATGGCTCGTGCGGAAGATGCGCCGTTCGCGACGTGCGGCGACCGGATCGGCCGATGGCTTCGATCGTATGATGCTTTCCGACCTGACGCGGCGGTTGCCCAAGCCGCGTTTCCGTTTCCTCGCAGTCGCCACGTGTGCGTGGCTCGCGGCCGCTCTCCCGATCTCCGTGCTTGTCGCGCGGCCGGCCTTTGCCGCGACCGACGTGCCGCCGGCCGCTGCTACGTCATCCTCATCAACGGATTCGGCCACGCATCCGGCTTCGCCGGCGCATGTGTCGTCGGGGGCCGTGCCGTCATCCGCGGCATCCGTCGTGCATCATGCGGCACCCGCGAGCGGGGCATCGGGGGCATCGCCGGCTTCCGTCGCATCGGCGGCATCGCCTGCGTCCGCGGCATCGGCCGCGTCCGGCACGCCGGCGAGCGAAGCAGAGGCCCTCCCACCGACGCCGCCGCGCCGGCATCCGCCGCTGTCGGCCGAGGAAGCGAAGAACGCAACCACGCGTGCGATCGACATCCGCAAGCGTTTCACGCAGGAAGTCACGCGACGCCTGAACGTGCCCGCGAGCGAGCAGCGCGCGTATGGTTACCGCCTTCAGCAGGCGCTCGCCGATGCGGACCTCGGCGACCTGGCCGGCGAATACGTCGCGATGGTCGACCGCGCGCCGAACGCGCAGGCGCTGTTCATCTACTTCCGTGCGACGCCGGCCAATGCGTGGCTGATGATCGGCGCGGCGCCGGTCGGCACCGGCTGGCCCGGCAAATACGATCACTTCCTGACGCCGCTCGGCGTGTTCCACCACTCGCCCGACCACATGGACTTCCGCGCGGAAGGCACGACGAACGACAACGGCATTCGCGGCTACGGCAAGCGCGACATGCGCATCTACGATTTTGGCTGGGTGGACGGCGAGCGCGGCTGGGGCAAGGGCGGCAAGTCGCCGATGCGCTTCCAGATGCACGCGACCGACCCCGATCGCCTCGAGGCGCTGCTCGGCATCCGGCACTCGAAAGGCTGCGTGCGGATTCCAGCTTCGCTGAACACGTTCCTGGACCGGCACGGCATTCTCGACGACGACTACGAGGCGCGCGTCGAGGCCGGCAAGTCGTTATGGGTGCTGCGCCACGATCGCGACATCACGCCGATCGCCGGTCGCTACCTTGTCGTGATCGACAGCGCGCGCAAGACGCGTCCGGCATGGTCGCCGGCGCCGGGGCGCCAGGCGTGGTCGAAGCTGCCGAAGAGCGGCGATACAGCGGACTGACGGCAGCCGAAAGTGTGCCGGCGACCGCCTGTGCGCATGGCAGATGGATCGGTCAGCGAATCGTTCGAGTGGAAACGCAGGCCACCGGCAAAATCGAACAGTGTGCACGCGAGGAACGACGCACGCCGCACGCAGTCGATGCGCTCGAGCCTGTCGTGATGGCGGCCTGCGGCATCGGCGGACGAGTCGCGGTGCGTGCGGCGATCGTTTCGCCAAGGATGACGAAGCGTTATTGCCGTGTACGATCAGCGGAAAAATCAGCGGAAAATCTTCAGCCAGTCGAACAGGCCGGGCTGCGGACGCCGCCGCGGTGCCGGCGCCGGTGCACTGCGCGGCCGGAAGTCGGGCGAGAACTGCACATGCGGATCGATCGCGCGCGCACGCAGCGCCGCATCGTAGAACGAGCCGACGATCGGCAGCGCGCTGTGCGCGCCCGCGCCCCAGTAGTCGCTGCGCAGCGTCACGTTGCCGTCGTCGAAGCCGACCCACGCACCGGCCACCAGTTGCGGATGCATCAGGATGAACCAGCCGTCCGTGTTGTCCTGCGTCGTGCCGGTCTTGCCCGCGACGTCGATGCGAATCCCGTAGCGCGAACGGATGTCGGCACCGGTCCCGTAATCGACGACGCCGCGCATCACGTCGACCAGCGTCTGTGCCGCGGCCACCGGCAGCGCGCGTTCGGGCGGCGCGCTGCCGAATGCGGCCAGCACCTTGCCGTCGCGATCCTCGATGCGCGTGATCATCTGCGGCGCGACGTACACGCCGCGGTTCGCGATCGTCCCGTACGCGGACACCATTTCCTTCAGCGTGACCGGGCTCGTGCCGAGCGCGAGCGACGGCACCGCGTCGAGCGGACTTTCGCGCACGCCCATCGCGCGTGCGAGCTGCGCGACCCTGGCCGCGCCTTCGCGCTGCATCACCTGCGCGGTGATGCGGTTGCGCGACAGGGCGAGCGCGTCGCGCAGCGTCATCGGCGCGTCGGTCGGCGGCTCGGCATCGGTCGGTCGCCACACCGCGTGCGCGCCGATCGGGATCGCGACGGGGCGATCGACGAACGTATCGCCCGGCCGCATGCCGTCCGCGAACGCGGCGCCATAGACGAACGGCTTGAACGTCGAGCCCGGCTGGCGCCGCGCCTGCACGACGTGATCGAACGGCTCGCTGCCGAAATCGGGGCTGCCGACCCACGCGCGGATCGCGCCGTTGCGCGGATCGATCGCGACGAAGCCGGCCTGGACCTGCGTCTTGCGCTCGCACAACGCGCGCACGAATGCGCGATTCGCGCCGAGCTGCTTCAGCGCCGCCGTATCGGCGAGCCCCGCGTCGCGCGCGGCGCGATAGTCGGGCGTCTGCCGGATGAAGCCGCAGAACAGGTCGTTGCGCAGCCCGCAGCCGGACGGGCCGTGCCATGCGCTGTCGGCGACCGCCTGCAGGCGATCGGTTTGCTGCGTCAACGCTTGCGTCGCCATCTCCTGCAGTTGCGCATCGAGCGTCGTGCGCACGACGAGGCCGTCGGCGTAGAGATCGTAGTTGTTGCGGTCGGCCCATGCGATCAGCCACTTGCGCAGCTGCACCGCGAAGTGCGGGGCGGGGCCCGGCTGCGCGGTCTGCGGCTCGAAGTCGACGCGCAGCGGCCGGCGCTGCAGTTGCGCGAGCTGCCGTGGCGACAGCATGCCCATTGTCGCCATCCGCTCGAGCACGATGTTGCGTCGCTGGACCGCGCGCTCCGGATTCAGCACCGGGTTGTAGTAGCTGTTGCCCTTCAGCATCCCGACGAGCGTCGCGCTTTCGACGATGTCGAGCTGGTCGGCCGATTTGCCGAAATAGGTGCGCGCGGCCATTTCGACGCCGTACGCGTTGTACAGGAACGGCACGGTGTTCAGGTAGGTCTCGAGAATCTCGTCCTTGCTGTACACCGTCTCGATCTTGAACGCGGTGATCAGCTCCTTCACCTTGCGCGTGAGCGTCGGCGCGCGGCCGACTTCGTCCGGATACAGGTTGCGCGCGAGCTGCTGCGTGATCGTCGAGCCGCCCTGGCGGCTGCCCGAGAACGTGTGCAGCCCGGCCGCGAGCGTGCGGCGCCAGTCGATGCCGTGATGCGCGTAGAAGCGGTGGTCCTCGGTCGCGATCAGCGCGTCGACCATGTGCGGCGAGATCTGCTTGAGCGGCACCCATTCGCGGTTCACGGGCCGGAACTCGGCGATCAGCTGGCCGTCGGCCGACAGCACGCGCGCGGGCCGGTCGATGCGCGCCTTGCGGATGTCGCCGATGCTCGGCGTGAACGGCACGAATGCGAGCAGGACCAGCAGGCCGAGCACGGGGAGCGCGGCGAGCGTCAGCGCGACGCCGCGGCGCGTCGGATGGCGCAGGCGATGCCACGCACCGGCGCCCAGCACGCGGGCGCCGTCACGGCAGCGAAGCCACAGGTTGCGAAGAAGCGGCACGAAGCGATTCACGGCGGCAGGAGCGCGATCGGAAAAGGCGCGATCCTAGCAAACCGCGCGGCGTTGCCGGTGGCCAAAACGCCCGTTTTCTTGCCGGCGTTACAGACGATTACGTTTGTTGCCCGCGGACAACCTTTGATCGTGTGCGCCGCCGCGATTCTTCCGACGAATCGACGCCGGCCGCTTCGCCGACCACATCCGCGAGCCGCTGCGCGGCCGCTTCCATCCGCGCGCGATCGAACCCGCCGAAGCCGAGCACCAGGCCCGGACGCGCGGTGCCCGGCGCGAACATCGGCGACACCGCGCGCACCGCGACGCCCGCCTGCGCGGCCCGCGCCACCACGTCGAGATCGTCGATCCCCGCCGCGAGCCACAGCACGACATGCATCCCCTGATCGCCCGGCTGCACCCATGCGCGCTCGCGCGGCAGCCGCGCGCCGAGCGTGTCGAGCAGCAGCGCGCGCTGTTCCGCGTAGACGCCGCGCACGCGGCGAATGTGGCGGTCGAGATGCCCTTCCGCGATGAAGGCGGCGAGCACGTGCTGATCGGCGGTGGGCGCGTGGCGATCCATCAGCACGCGCGCGCCGCAGAACGCGGGCACGAGGTCGTCGGGCGCGATCACGTAGCCGAGCCGCAGCGACGGGAACAGGATCTTGCTGAACGTGCCGAGATAGACGACGCGGTCGGGATCCAGGCCTTGCAGCGACGGAAACGGGTAGCCTTCGTAGCGCAGCTCGCTGTCGTAGTCGTCCTCGACCACCCACGCGCGATGCGTGCGCGCCCAGCCGAGCAGCGCGTTGCGCCGCGCCATGCTCAGCGGCATCCCGAGCGGGTACTGGTGCGACGGCGTGACGAACGCCGCGCGAGCGTCCGGCGCGAGACGGATGCCGGCCTCGACGTCGAGGCCGTCCGCGTCGACCGGCACGCGCACCATCGCGTCGTGCCGCCCGGTGCTTTCGAGCAGCGCGGTGATGCCGCGATAGGCCGGATTCTCGACCCACGCGCGATCGTGCGGGCCGAGCAGTACCTGGCTCGCGAGGTGCAGCCCCTGTTGCGTGCCGCTCGTGATGACGACCTGATCGGCGCGGCAGCGCACCGAGCGCGAGCGGCGCACGTAATCGGCGATCGCTTCGCGCAGCGGCAGCGCGCCTTGCGGATCCGCATAACCGGACGGCGCACCGGCGCCGCGGGCGCGCAGGCGGTTGCCGAGCCGGCGCCAGATGTCGTCGGGCGCGGTGAGCCCGATCGGCACCGAGATCGCGAACGGCACGGCCGGCAGCGGACGGAATTCGCGGGCGATCCGCGCGAAGGTGGCGGCCGGTTCGGGCAGCCCGGTGTGCGCCGCGCGCCGTCGCGGCGCCGGCAGCGCGGGCGCGCGGCCGGGCGGCGGTTCCGCGAGCGCGTTCGCGACCCGCGTGCCTGCGCCGCCGCGCGATTCGAGAAAGCCTTCGGCGACGAGTTGCGCATACGCATCGACGACGGTGCCGCGTGCAACCTGCAGCGACGTGGCGAGCAGTCGCGTGGACGGCAGCGTGTCGCCGGGCCGGACGTCGCCGCGGCGCACGGCGTCCCGCAACGCCTGCGCCAGCTGGCGGCTCAGGTCCCCGGCTGCGCGGTCGAGCGCGCCGAGCGACGGGATTTCGACGATCCGGGCGGTTCTGGCCATGATTCTGGTCTGTTGAAAATGTTCGAAACCGGCTCTACAGCATAAACCAGTTAGCGATCACAATCGGGGCATGACGAGCCGGTTTCAGGCCCGTTCCTTCCTGAACCCTGTCCGACCGTGGAGCCGCCATGTATGTCCCTGCCGATTTCGCCGAATCCCGCCCCGACGTGCTGCGCGAACTGATCGTCCAGCATCCGTTCGGCAGCCTGGTCACGCACGGGAAGGGCGGGCTCGACGCGAACCACCTGCCGTTCGAACTGCTGCCGGGCGACGGCGGCCTCGGTGAGCTGCATGCGCATGTCGCGCGCGCGAATCCGGTCTGGCAGGCGGTCGAGAACGGCGACGAGGTGCTCGTGATCTTCCGCGCCAGCGATGCGTACATCTCGCCGAACTGGTACCCGAGCAAGCACGTCGCGCATCGGCAGGTGCCGACGTGGAACTACGTGGTCGTGCATGCGTTTGGCCGTATCACCGTGCGCGACGACGAGAAGTTCGTGCGCGGCGTGGTCGCGCGGCTGACGCGCACGCACGAGGCGTCGCAGCCGGCGCCGTGGAAGATGGCGGACGCGCCGAAGGACTATCTCGACACGATGCTGCAGTCGATCGTCGGGCTGCAGATCGAGATCACGCGGCTCGTCGGCAAGCGCAAGCTTGGGCAGAACAAGGCGGTCGACGATATTCGCGGCGCGGGCGACGCACTGATCGCGGACGGGAATCTCGCGATCGGCGAGGCGATGCTGGCGGAGGCGGAGGCGAAGCAGCGGTGAGAAACGGGAGGGCGCGCTCGGGTGGATTTTCCTCGACGGATTTCGCACCTTCTCGTGTGAGGTAATGCACATGCTGGTGAAGGAAGCTGGCACATGTCGTACAGGTCACGTGGTTTACTTCATGAAGTAATCGGCAATATAAAGGGTGCCGGTCACGATGAGAATTGCGATACTCCATAGTGCCCACGTCCTGGCGGACCACCGCTTCCAGGCAACGGCGTTGAGTGTGCCGAAAGCGATAGCGGGACCAAAAAAATACGAAACCAATACGGGTGCAACCCACCACGGCGTGGGGCATTTGCCTAGTTCATGGCAGCCTGTTGCGATATGGTCAGGTTTGAACCAGTGAACACGGCTGAGCGTATACATGAATATCCATGCGACGAGCAACCCGAAAAAGAAGCCGCAGAGTGATATTGCAAACCGTTTCACTTGATTTCCCAAAATAAGATTTGCTTCGAACCCCCAAGATCGGAATACGATGCGTCGGCCAGTATGGATGCCCCTTGCCGGATGGACCTGGCGCCAAGGTAACGCCCCCATGTAGCAAACCCATTCCAAAATCCGCTGACCGTCAATCGCGATCCGTTCCACAAATCTATGTGACCACCGCTAGCGTTCTCAGTCGATTCTCCGCCGCGCGTCCAGTACCTCGAAAACTGGATGATACCGGTGCGGCCTCTTATCTTCGATTCCCAATCTTCGCCCGTAATGTTTTCGGCTTTAGGAAGACCTGCGAATGGCTGTAATTGCAACCATGCGCCCAGCTCATCAGCACGTGTTGCAGTGGGTTTTCCGTCAAGCAAGATCCGGCCGATCGTCTTTGCACCCAGCATCGGCCTGACGTTTTTTGCGTTGAACGACTTCATTCCGACACCGACACGGTGCAGCGTCACGCTAAGGCGAATGGCGCATTGATTGGTATACGCTGGGTCGTGGTACGGACTGCCGGACGGGAAGTTATCCCAAAGTTCTTTGAAGGTGACGCCTGCTAATGGCACCTCCTTCTCTGAACCTTTCGTGTTGGTAGTACGAACTTTCGTGGGCTCGGTGTGTGGCATCGGTTACTCCCCGTATTGCTTCGAGAGCGCGTCGTCGCCCCAATAGACTGTGTAATCGCTTGCCTCGTCGCCGGTATCGATACGGGGTAGTTTTCCGCTTGAATCAAGACGCCCAAAATGCATGCGGCCGTCAGAGGTTTCGATATAGTAGGGCAACCCTTCCGTTACCTCCTTGGTTGCCCTCACCCGCTCGTCGAAAATGCCTTTCCTGATCGATGCGATCCCGCCGGCTAACGTGCGGCTCGAGACGACTTCCCCGAGATCCTTTATCCGATCATTGCACCAGGCTTCGCCGGCAAGCAATGCAACGATGTGCGGTGGAGTCGCGCAGCCGCACAGGACGACATCGCTATCCAGTGCGACCTCTCCATGGAACTTGATTCGGTATGGGCCACCCGCTTTTGCAATGGCGCCGACGCTTTGGCACGCGGTGCAAAATGCGTTACCCCCAATCAGGGCTGCTTGATACCCGTGTACAAGGAATGGCGGACCGTCGTACGGGGTAACTGTCCCACCGCTTGAAAGACCATCGCCAACGACTGCAATTCTTCTTTTCATTGATCGGCCCTCTCGGAAAGCCTTGATCGTAGTCGCGTGGCACGATAGTGCATCTCAAATTGATTGGATTCCGGGAAACGGCACGTTTGAACCAGCAACTATTGTGGCCGGAAGTCATACGCTGCTGGTATCCGAGGTTCGTATGTTTGCTTTCCGAATCGGTTCCCCCTCAGTTAGCTCGTGCGATCTATTGCGGTCTCTTTCCGCTTTCTCCGGCCTGCGCCAGCGCCCCCCGAATCGCGGCTTCCGTCTTGTCATACCCGCCCTCGCCGTACCGCGTATAGACGACCTTCCCGTTCGCGTCGATCAGGTACAGCGCCGGCCAGTACTGGTTGCCGTACGCGCGCCACGTGTCGTAGCGGTTGTCCTGCGCGACCGGATACCGGATGCCGAAGCGCCTGACCGCATCGGCGACGTTCTTCGCATCGCGTTCGAACGGATACTCGGGCGTATGAACGCCCACCACGACGAGCCCCTGGTCGCGATACTTCCGGTACCAGTCGTTCACGTACGGAATCGTATGAATGCAGTTGATGCACGAGTACGTCCAGAAGTCGACCAGCACGACCTTGCCGCGCAGCTGGTCGAGCTTCAGCGGCGCGCTGTTGTGCCAGCGCTCGATGCCGGTGAAGTCGGGCGCCGGCGTGCCGGCAGGCGACGCGGTCATGCCCGCGTCGTCGCGGGTGCCGGCGAACGCGGCGAGGCCGGCCGTGGCGGCGAGGGCGATCACGAGGGCGGCGGTCTTGAGTCTGGGCAGCATGGCGGTTCTCCGGTTCGGCCGGCCGCCGCGCGAGTGCGGCGGCCGGACGGGTTTCGACAGCCCTCATTGGGCCGCGCCGACGTATCCGCGATGTGTCCGGCAAGCCGCGCGTGTGCAATGTTGTGTGTCGTCACGGCGGCGCGATACATTGGGATACAAACGCGTGCCCGCGGTGCGGTATAAAAGCGGACATCGCCAGCCGGAACCTCACGCCAACGACACCGACTCATGGACAAGATCGACCACGTACTGATCGTCGACGACGATCGCGCGATCCGCGAACTGATCGCGGACTATCTGGAGAAGAACGGCATGCGCGTGTCGCTCGCCGCGAACGGCCGCGAGATGCGCAACGTGCTCGACGACGGCGCGCCCGACCTGATCGTGCTCGACCTGATGCTGCCCGGCGAGGACGGCCTCACGCTGTGCCGCGATCTGCGCGCCGGCAAGTTCCGGACGGTGCCGGTGCTGATGCTGACCGCGCGCGGCGAGGAAACCGACCGCATCATCGGCCTCGAGATGGGGGCCGACGACTATCTCGCGAAGCCGTTCGCGGTGCGCGAACTGCTCGCGCGGATCCGCTCGGTGCTGCGCCGCGCGCGCATGCTGCCGCCCGGCATGCAGGTGACGGAGACGGCCGCGATGCTCGCGTTCGGCGAATGGCGGCTCGACACGACGGGGCGCCACCTGCTCGACGCCGAAGGCACGCTGGTCGCATTGAGCGGCGCCGAATACCGGCTGCTGCGCGTGTTCCTCGACAATCCGCAGCGCGTGCTGACGCGCGATCAGTTGCTCAACCTCACGCAGGGCCGCCAGTCCGATCCGTTCGACCGGTCGATCGACCTGCTCGTGAGCCGGCTGCGGCAGCGGCTGCGCGACGGCGCGCGCGAGCCGCGCTACATCAAGACGCTGCGCAACGAGGGCTACGTGTTCTCGTCGGCGGTGACAGCGGTCGAAGGCGACGCATGAGCGCGCGCACCCCGTGGCACTGGCCGCGCTCGCTGTTCGCGCGGCTCGCGCTGATCCTGTGCGTGGGCCTCGCGCTCGCGCAGACGCTGTCGTTCTGGCTCACGGTGACCGAGCGCGACCAGGCGACCACCAACCTGATGATGGGCTACATCGAGCGCGAGGTCGCGAGCTCGGTCGCACTGCTCGACCACCTGCCGCCCGACCAGCGCGCCGCATGGCTGCCGCGTCTCGCACGACGCAGCTACGCGTTCATCCTCGGGCCCGGCGAGACGGGGACGCCGCCCGAGGCGCGGCTCTCGGCGCGCGTCGAGCGGTCGATCTCGGACGGCATCGGCGGCGACTATCCGCTGACCGCGAATGCGATCCCCGGCGATCGCGAGCATCTGCAGGTGCATCTGCGCCTGACCGACGGCTCGCCGCTGACGATCGACATCCACCCGATGTCGACGGTGCCGCTGTCGGGCTGGCTGCCGGTCGTGCTCGCGCTGCAGCTCGCGGTGCTGGCCGCATGCTGCTGGCTCGCGGTGCGGCTCGCGACGCGGCCGCTGAAACAGCTCGCGCAGGCGGCTGACGCACTCGGCCCCGACCTGAAGGGCGAGCGCCTGAACGAGGACGGGCCGTCCGAAGTCGCGCGCGCCGCGCGGGCCTTCAATGCGATGCAGGACCGCATCGCGCAGTACATGGCCGAGCGCATGCAGATCCTCGCATCGATCTCGCACGACCTGCAGACGCCGATCACGCGGATGCGGCTGCGCGTCGACGTGATGGACGACGATCTTCAGGGCGCGAAGCTGCGCCAGGACCTGCTCGAGATGGAGCATCTGGTGAAGGAGGGCGTCGCGTATGCGCGCACGCTGCACGGCACGGAAGAGGCGGCGCGCCGCATCGATCTCGATGCGCTGCTCGACAGCATCGTGTGCGACTACACGGATGCGGGGCAGGACGTCGCGCTGCACGGCGGCGGGCCGCTCGCGCTCGTCACGCGGCCGAAGGCGCTGCGCCGGATCGTCGGCAACCTCGTCGACAACGCGCTGAAGTTCGCGGGCGCGGCCGAGATCGACGTGCAGGCGGCACCGGGCGGCGGCGCGGTGATTGCGGTGCTCGACCGCGGGCCCGGCATTCCGGACGATCAGCTCGACGCGGTGTTCGAACCGTTCCGGCGTGTGGAGACGTCGCGCAATCGCGAGACGGGCGGAACGGGGCTCGGGCTTGCGATCGCGCGGCAGCTTGCGCTGGCGATGGGCGGCACGCTGACGTTGTGCAATCGGCCGGACGGCGGCGGGCTCGAAGCGCGGTTGACGCTGGTGAACGCGACCTGACGCGACGCCGCGTGATGCCTTGTGATGCCTTGTGATGTCTTGCGATGCTGCGTCAGCAGCGGCCGGTGCGCAGCGCGACGGTCCAGTCGTCGCGGCCGCGCGATGCCGCGGTGGCGGCAGCCGTCTGCCAGTCGTATTCGACCGCATGGAATTCGGCGTGCCAGCCGGCCGGCGTGCGCGACACCATCGCGTAGCGCGCATGCGGCGAACCCGTTTCGATCCGGTGCGGATGCGGTTGATCGTCGGTGTACGCCTGCAGCCCGACGCTGCCCGGGTTGACGATCAGCCGGCCGTCGTCGAGCTTCGCGAGGCGCGGCACATGGGTGTGGCCGCACAGGATCAGCGACGCCGGCGCGTCGCCCGCGCGCTGCGCGATTTCATCGGGCGTCGCCGCGCGGCAGCCGTCGGGCGTCACCGTTTCGAGGAAATAAATGAGGTCGCTGGCGGGCGTGCCGTGCACCATCAGCACGTCGTCGCCGAGCGTCAGGCGCTCGGGCAGCGCGGCGATCCAGGCGCGATGATCGTCGCGCAGCGTGTCGTGCGCCCAGCGGTCGGACAGCCGCATCGCTTCGCGATCGCCGGTCAGCAGTTGCCGTTCGTGATTGCCCGTGATGGTCGGCAGGTCGAGCGCGATCAGGCGGTCGGCCGTTTCGGCCGGATGGAGCGCGCCCGACACGATGTCGCCGAGGTTGACGATCACGTCGGCGCCGCGGCGGCGCACGTCGTCGAGCACCGCGTCGAGCGCGGCGAGGTTGCCGTGGATGTCGGACAGCGCGGCGATTTTCATGGCGAGGAAGTCGATGCGGGGAACGGCGATTGTCGCCAAATCGGCGCGGATCGTCCAATCGCGTCGACGGCGGGGCAACGCGCGGCGTGCGTCGCGTGTCAGTCGGTCGCGACCCGCGCGTACATCGCGAAATCGCCCGGCACGCCGCGCACCATCCGGTATGCGCGCAGCAATCCTTCGTACCGGTAGCCGCATTTCTGCAGCACGCGCACGGAGCCGGCGTTGCCGATCAGCACGACGCCCTGGATGCGCATGAAGCCGCCTTCGGCGAATGCCCACGCGGTGACGCTTGCACACAGCGCGCTCGCGATGCCGCGCCCCCAGTGCGACGGTGCGAGGTCGTACGCGATCTCGGCCGAGCGGTTTGCGGTGGACACCGTATGCAGCCCGATCGTCCCGGCGAGCGCGCCCGACGCGTCGTCGACGATCGCGAGTTGGCGGATCGAATCCGGGTGGGCCGATTCGATGCCGTCGAACAGCGGCAGCAGATCGTCGCGCGAACGCAGGTTCCAGTTCGTGTGCCGGACGACGTCGGGGTTCGACAGGTATGTGTACCACGCGTCGAGATCCGCGCGGTCGAGCTGCCGGAGCGACAGGCCGGGGAAACCGGAGCGGGGCGGCGCCGCGATCCTCATCGCGCACCCGTCGCGAACGATGCGGCGCGCATGGCGGCGCGCCTACGCGGCATGACGCCGGTGGTACGGCGCGAGCGAACCGGCCAGCGCACGCAGCACGGTCGGGCCGGGCGTCGCGATCGCGGCGAACGCGACGAACGCGACGAACGCGACGAACGCGACGAACGCGACGAACGCGACGGCGGCGAAGATCAGCAGGGTCGTTTCAAGGATGAAGGAGACTCCCGGAGGCCGGTGCGCGATCGATTATCGGGCGCGTGTTCCCGCGCTGTACAGGGACGTTCGCCGCGCGAGTGATTATCTCGATTTTGGCAAGAAGCTGTTTTCATTATTGCGCTATCGAACGGAACCGGTTCCATCTACCATGGCGAGCCGCAGCGGGCTTGCCCGCCGTGACGTCGCGCGCACGTGTCGCACGCGCGCGTTCCCGCGTGCGCAGGCCGCCGGCCTCGCAATGCCGGCGGATCTCGCCGACCGCACGCGCTACTCGCATAGAACAACGGGCTCGCCGCCCGGAGACGCTAAAACCATGAACAAGCAACTGATCGCAGCACCGCTGCTGCTCTCGCTCGCGGGCATCGCATCCGCGCAAAGCTCCGTCACGCTGTACGGCATCGTCGACGCGGGCGTGACCTATCGCAGCAACGAACGGGTCGGCTCGCCGGGCGCCTACACCGGGCATTCGGACGTCGGCCTGACCACCGGCAACCTGTCCGGCAGCCGCTGGGGCATCAAGGGTTCCGAGGATCTCGGCGGCGGGATGCGCGCGCTGTTCGTGCTCGAGAACGGCTTCGACATCACCAACGGCACGTCGGGCCAGGGTGGCCGCCAGTTCGGCCGCCAGGCGTTCGTCGGCGTCGGCAGCGACCGCTACGGCACGATCACGCTCGGCCGCCAGTACACGTCGCTCGACGACTTCGTGAGCCCGGTCGGCCCGTCGTCGTTCATCGGCGGCTTCGGCGCGCACCCGGGCGACATCGACGACCTCGACCAGACCGCGCGCGTCGACAGCTCGATCAAGTACACGAGCGCGAACTACTCGGGCTTCACGTTCGGCGCGCTGTACGGCTTCGGCAGCCAGCCGGGCAGCATGAAGCAGCGCAACACGTGGAGCGTCGGCGCGGCATACGCGGCGGGGCCGCTGCGCGTGGGCGTCGGCTACGAGCGTTCGGACAACAGCAAGACCGGCGCGACCGACCCGACTACGGGCAAGTGGCAGAGCACCGACGACGGCCTGTTCAACTCGTCGATCAACGAAGGCTATGCGAGCGCGCAGTCGCAGCAGATCATCGCGACCGGTGCGACGTACGACTTCGGCCCGGCCGTCGTCGGCGTGAACTACAGCAACGTGCAGTACCGCAGCGGCGCGCAGTCGCTGTTCAGCGGCCATGCGACCTTCAACGTCGCGGGCGTGTTCACGCGCTGGAACGTGCAGCCGCAGACGCAACTGTTCGCGGGCTACAGCTACACGCGCGGCAGCGACGTCGACGGCATCGACAACCGCGCGCAGTATCACAACGTCACGCTCGGCGCGGTCTACGACCTGTCGAAGCGCACCAGCGTGTACCTGCTCGGCGCGTACCAGCATGCGTCCGGCACGACCCTCGACGCGCTCGGCCGGCCGGTGGCCGCGACCGCGTCGGTGTCGGACAAGGCGAACGGCCACTCGTCCGACTCGCGATCGCAGGCGATCGTCAGCCTCGGCCTGCGCCAGAAGTTCTGACGTCACGCGCCTGACCGGCCGCCCGCGTTCGATGCGGCGGCCGGTTGCGCGGCTCGCGCCCTATACTGTCGCGTCCTTTTTCCTGGAGGCGACATGACCCGAACGCATTCCGCGAGCTGCCTGTGCGGCGCCGTCACCGTCACGCTGCGTGGCGAACCGGCGGCGCGCGCGAACTGCCATTGCGCGACGTGCCGCGATTTCTACGGCACGTCGATGCTGTCCGCGACCGCGTGGCCGCCGGAGCAGGTGTCCGTCGCGGGCGGCGGCGCGACGTTCCCGCATCCGTCGAAGTCGATGTCGCGCACGTGGTGCGCGGCGTGCGGCGAGATCGTGTTCGGCACGAACCGGCTCGGCATGCGCGTCGTGCCGAACAGCCTGACCGCGCGCGCCCATGGCGGGCAACTGCCCGACGATCTGCGGCCGACGATGCATCTGTTCTACCGGCAGCGCGTGATCGACGTCGTCGATGCGCTGCCCAAGTATCTCGACGGCTGGGACGGCCCGACGCTCGACAGCGCGAGCTGACCCGAAGCGGCTGCACGCACGCCCGGCCGGCGTGCGGCCTTGCTTATTCCCTGCCGGCCGCATCATGCGTCGCCGCACGCGCGGCACGTCTTCGTCCTTATCGTCCTTATCTCCCTCCCGCGCCTCATCGGCAACGGCATTCCGCCGCGCATCGCCTTATTTCATATATTCACGATTTTCCCGGCAATGCAGCGTGCGCCGAATAATATTTTTTCTCTTTCATTTCAATTTCGATTTGTAATCATCTAGTCGATTTTCCGGTAATGAAAATCAATGCGAATGCATCAGAAAAAATGACGTGCTCGCATTGGGAAATTCGGCACAAAGTGCCGGTCATGATGGATCGCGACGGCGCTGTCCGGCGGGGGATTCGCGGTGCTGGCCCCGCCATGTCACGTCGCCGCTCAATCCGCGTCGTGCGGTAAGGGAACGTAATGAGTCATTCGTAGTGGCATTGAACCGGTTTTTGAAAAAATCACCAATATTTCATATCCAGCGAATTAGAGTGTCGAGAAACGATCGTCCGGGAGCATCATTCATGTTATCGAAACAAATTCGCGCGGCATTGCTTGGATTGTGCATGGCAATGCTGGCGCCGGTCAGTCACGCACAAGCGCAGTACACGACGGACTGGCTCGCGAACACGTTCGGCACGCTGGCCACCCATGTCGGCAACGGCGCGCGCTCGCTGTGGGTCGCGCCGGAGGGCGTGATCTATACGGCGTCGCGCTGGGACGAGAACGCGGGCGGCGTCGCGATCTACCAGAACGGCCAGACGCTCGGCACGATCGGCATCCATGACGAATTCCAGGGCGGCGCGATCACCGGCAACGCGAACGCGCTGTTCGTCGCGCTCGGCTACAACCGCACGTTCGGCAGCGGCTCGGTCGGCCGCTACAACCGCAGCACGAACCAGCGCGACCTGCGCATCCCGGTCAGCACGTGGACGGGGATCCAGTACGCGGACGTGATCACGGGCCTCGCGACGACCGGCAACCTGCTGTACGTGAGCGACTTCTACGGCAACCGCGTGCGCGTCTACACGACGGACGGCGTGTGGCAGCGCGACATCGGCGTATCGGGGCCCGGCGCGCTGGCGCTCGACGCGGCCGGCAATCTGTGGGTCGCGCGCAAGAGCGCGGGCGTCGTCGCGCAGTTCAGCCCGACGGGCACGGCAATGAGCACGATCCAGATGGCGGCGCGCGCGCGGCCGGCGTCGCTGTATTTCGATGCGCCGAGCGGGCAGTTGCTGGTGGGCGACGAAGGCCCCGACATGAACATCAAGCGCTACACGCTCGTGGGCCAGCCCGTGCAGGTCGCCACGTTCGGCGTGCAGGGCGGCTATCTCGACACGACGTCGGGCATCAAGGGGCAGGTCGGCGACAAGCGCTTCACGCGCGTCGCGGGCATCGGCAAGGACGCGGCCGGCAACCTGTACGTGCTGAACAACGCGTGGGGCGGCGGCTGGGATCTCGGGCGCAACGGCAGTACCGACCTTCATTCGTACACCCCGACCGGCGCGCTGCAATGGAAGCTGCAGGCGCTGAACTTCGAAGGCGCCGCCGCGCCCGATCCGCTGACCGACGGCGCGTTCTTCTACAGCGGCAACAACGTGTACACCGGCACGGCGGGCGGCACGTTCGTCGCGAACACGGTCGATCCGTTCACCTATCCGAAGGACCCGCGCCTCGACATGAACGACTACCAGCGCGGCCAGCATTTCGGCCAGCTCGCGCTGGTAAAGGGCACCCGGATGCTCGTCGCGACCGGGCAGAACCCGGGCAACTACAACCTCTATCACTTCAACAGCGCGAGCGGCTACATCGCGATTCCGGACGGCTCGATCCCCGGCAAGCCGTTCAACACGACCCTGCAGGCGACGGCCGGTTTCGCGCTCGACGACAACGGCGACGTGTGGGCCGGGCTCGATCGCACCAACAACATCTCGCACTATCCGATGACGGGTTTCGACGCGACCGGGAAACCGTCGTGGGGCAAGCCGGTGCAGATCCCGATTCCGCGCACCGTGCTGCCGCTCACGCGGATCATCTACCAGGCCGACAGCGATACGATGATCCTCGCGCAGGGCATCTCGGGCAGCTGGGACTGGACCGCGATGAACGGGCACATCGAGGTCTATCGCGGCTGGCAGGCCGGCAACACGAGCACGCCGAACGTGGCGATCAACCTGACCAGCGCGAATCCGAAATCGATGGCGGCGGCCGGCCACTACCTGTTCGTCGGCTACGTGCACACGGTGCCGAACGTCGACGTGTTCGACCTGAACACCGGCGGCCTCGTCACCACGCTGACGAACTCGAACACGTCGGCGATGGACGTCGGCAACGACGTCGACTCGATGTACGGCATCCGTGCGTACCTGCGCTCGACCGGCGAATACGTGATCACGAAGGACAACTACAACGGGTCGAGCCTCGTCGTGTATCGCTGGCATCCGTGATGATGCGGGCCGCGCCGCTTGCGCCGGCCGGGTCTCATGGCGTGCCGAGCACGCGGCCGTTCACTTCGCGCCCGTACATCGAGTCGGGCGTGTCGTGGAATTTCGCGCGCGTGTCCTGCACCGAGCCGGTGAAGCGCGGATCCTGCGGACGTTCGTGGCTGTCCATGAAGGTCGCGACGTCCCACGCTTCCTGATCGGTCAGCGTGCCGCCGAGCCCGAGCGGCATGTTGGCCTTCACGAAGCCGGCCGCGTTGCGGATGTCGCCCATCCCCGCGCCCCAGTTGAACGAGCGCGCGCCCCACAGCGCCGGAAAGACCGGCTTGCCGCCGCTCGATTGCCCCTGGCCGTCCGCGCCGTGACACAGCGCGCAGTGCTGCGTGTAGACGGCGGCGCCGCGTGCGTAGTCGGCTTTCTGCGCGGGCGGCGGCAGTTTCCGGAAACCCTGGCCGGGCAGCTTCGCGCCGACCGGCGCGCCCTTCGCGAGCCAGTACGAATAGGTTTCGAGCGCAACGAGGATCGGGTCGCCGGCCGGCGGCGCCTTGCCGTTCATGCTGTATCGGAAGCATCCCTGCAGGCGCTCGGCGAACGTGTTCACGTGACCGTTCTTGCTGCGGTAGGCCGGATACAGCAGGTAGGCGGCCCACATCGGGCTCGAATCGGGCCGGCGGCCCGCGTCGAGGTGGCAGCTCGCGCAGGTCAGCTTGTTGCCGACGTACTTGCCCGCGTACTCGGGCGTGTGCAGGAAGATCTGCTCGCCGAGCTTCACGGTCTTGCCGAAGTCGTCGGCGGGAATCGCGGATTCGGCGGGCGGTGTGAACGGCCTCGCCGCCGCGGCGGGAAGGGCGGCCGCGGCGGGTGGGGAAGCAGCGGGTGCGGAAGCGGCGGCCGGTGCGTCCTGCGGTGCGGCCGCGCAGGCGAGCGCGGGCATCCAGGGCGCGCCGAGCAGCACGGTGCGCGCGCGGCGGATCAGCGTCGTGCGGTCGATCATTGTTGTGCTCCGTTCGTGGTGCCGCCGCGCGCATAGTAGGCGGCCACCGCGTCGATATCGGCGTCGGACAGCTTGCCGGCGATCATCGGCATCAGCGCCATCGGGCCGGGCGCCCGCGTGCCGTGCTTCCAGCCGTTCAACTGGCCCGCGAGGTACGCGGCCGGCTGGCCGGCGAGCGGCGGAAACGCGGCGCCCACGCCGAGGCCGCCCGCGCCGTGGCATTGCGCGCACGCGGGCAGGCCCTGCGACCAGCGTCCGCGCGTCGCGAGCCATGCGCCGGTGTGCGCCGGGTCGATCGACGCGGCGTCGGACGCGGCAATGGCGGGCGGCGCGGGCAGGCTCGCGAAGTACGCGGAGACCGCGTCGCGATCGTGCGGCGACAGCAGTTTCGCGAGCGGCTGCATGACCGGGTTCTGGCGGCTGCCGTCCGCGAACGCGGCGAGTTGCGCGGACAGGTACGCGGCGTTCGTGCCGGCGAGCCGCGGGAAGCCGGCGGCCGCGTTGCCTTCGCCCTGCGCGCCGTGGCAGCCGATGCAGGCGGCCACGCCCGTCGTCGTGCCCTGGGTGGCGATGGTCTTGCCGAGCGCGATGTCGTCCGCGTGGGCGTTGCCGGCCAGCAGCGCGGCCGCGGCAAGCATCAGCGGCGCGAACCGGCGTCGCGGTATGTCGACCGAATCGTTCACGAGTCCCCTCCTTGTTGTCTGTCTTGTGGCGTGCACAACCTGTGCGGTCAGCCCGCGTCGGGCCGGTCTTGCCGTGGCGCGAGCTGCGGCGCCGGTGCCGTCGCGTCGTATTGCCCGAAGCCGTAGCGCGCGAAGATCCGGAAGGCGTCCGGCGACCGGATGAACGCGAGCCACGCGCGTGCGGCCTCCGGATGCGGCGCGTGCTTCACCATCGCGCCCGCGTAGATCGCCGTCGTATTGTGCGCGGCCGGAATGTCGATGTGCATCAGCGGATGCCCGACCTGTTCCTGGAACGCCGCTTCCGATTGCCACAGCACGCCGGCGTCCGCACGGTCCTGCATCAGGAACAACGCGGTTTCCCGATGATGGATGTGCGTGAGTTCGGTCGTGCCGGCGCGCACCTTGTCGTCGTAGACGGTGCGCGCGAGCGCATCGCCGCCGGCCTTCACGAGCGACGCGCGGATCTGCCGCGCGACGCCTTCGAATGCCGGGTTCGGCATCGCGAGCTTCACGTCGGGCCGGGCGAGATCGTTCAGCGACGCGATGTGCTTCGGGTTGCCGGCGCGCACCATGATCGTCAGCTGGTTCGTCACGTAGGGCACGGCCGGGCCGTCGAGCGTGCCGTCCGCGATCAGGTCATTGATCTTGCCGAGCCCCGCGAAATACGCGTCGGGCTTGACCGTCCACGTCATGTTGCCGACGGTGATCGTGCCGCCCGCGTGAATCTGCTTCACGAGCAGGCCGGGCGGGATCGTTTCCCAGTAGATGCGGCCACGGTATTCGGGATGGTCGGCCTCGAACTGCGCGACGAGCGGCGCCATCGCGAAGAAGTAGTTGCCGCCGACGTACAGCACCAGCTTCGGCGCGGTGAGGTCGCCGTGGAAATCGGCGAGCACGTCGACCTGCGGCACCGTGAATTCGAGGCCGCGGTTCGTCGCGTCGTTGTTGCGGCCGTCCTGCCACGGCGGAAAGACGCGGGTTGAAGCGTCGCCGGGGGCGGCGAGCGACAGCGCCGACGTGCAGCAGAGCGCGGCCAGTGCGGCATGCCGCGCCGTGCGCCACCGGCGTCGCGACGGAGAACGCGTGCGGATCGGTGTCATCGGGCGCCTCACTTCGCGTAAGTGAAGCCGGCGTGCTGCAGCTCGGGCAGCGTGCCGACCGCGCCCGGCGTCACGATCGCCGCTGGAATCACGTGGTTGGTCAGGTCGGCGGCGAGGGCGTCGAGCGGCAGCTTGTCCGGGTTCGCGTTCGCGCCGTCGAGCCGTTCCGCGAGTTCCCAGATCGCGTTGTGGCATGACAGGAACACGGCACCGCGCTGCTGCAGCGCGGCGATGCTGTTGTCGTGCGACGAGAACGCGCCGTCGGCCAGTTCGTGATCGTTGGCGCCCTTCGATTGCGCGGGTTTCGCGGCGAGCAGCGTGTTGGTCGGAAACGCGGCGCCGGCGAATTTCGCGAGGCCGTATTTGTCCCACGCGGCCTGGTCGAACAGCGCGAGATGCGCGGAGCCGTGCGTGGCCGACACGACGAGGAAGTCCGGATGACCGAACGCCCAGATCTGCGCGTTCAGCGCATTGCGCATCAGGTTCAGCCACGGGCCGCCGAGCTCGGTGTTGTCCCACACCTGCTTCGGGCCGCCGCGATAGCCGATCACTTCCGTGAGCGCCGCGTGATCCCATTGATCGGGCCGCTCGAGGATCATCGGCACCGTCTTGAAGTCGCGCCGTCTCGGTATGGCCGCGAGACGGCGGGTGAGGTCGGCGAGGCGCGTCGCGCCGCCGGCCAGCAGCGCGCCGGATTCGGGTGTCGCCGCCTGCGCGACGCGCGAGGCGCCGAGCAGCGCCGTGCCGGCCGCGAGGCCGAGTGTCTTGAGCGCGCCGCGGCGCGCATTCCGGTCGGACATCGAACTCTCCCAGATCGCGTTTGTGGGGGCGTGCCGCATCCGTGCCGCTGCGCAGCATCGCCATCGCGTAGCCAGTCTAGAGGCGCGCGATCGATACCGGAAATCGCGATATCGGATGGGAGATATTCGAGGGTCCGATGATTGGCCGAAACGACCCGGCCGCGCGGCGCCGACTCATGCGGCGCCGCGCGGCCTTCGTCAGCCGTGAAAGGTCAGTGTGCGGTGCGTTCGCGCAGCACTTCCGACGGCCGTGCATTGCGCACGAACACGCCGGCCAGTACCGCGCCCGCGAGTGCGATCGCGCCGGCCAGCACGAACGCGGACGCGAACGAGCCGCTGCGCTCGACGATGAAGCCGGTCACCGCCGGCCCGATCACGCCCGACAGGCTGCCCATGCAATGCAGGAAGCCGCTGACGCCGCCGACGCGCGCAGGATGCACGACGTCCTGCACGATCGCCCAGTAGATCGCGCCCGTCACGTACAGGAAGAACAGCGACACCGACATCAGCGCGACCGCGCCTTGCGTCGACTGCACGGCGCCCGCGACGGCCACGCACGCGCCGGCGCCGAGCAGGCAGGTGACGAGCACGATCCGGCGCGACAGCAGCAGGTTGCCGGTGAGCCGATACAGCGCATCCGAGATCGCGCCGCCGCACGCGAGGCCGACCGTGCCGACGAGCCAGGGCACGACGGTGGCGACGCTCATCTCCTTGATGTTCAGATGGTGTGCACGCACGAGGTAGCTCGGGAACCAGCTGAGGAAGAAGAACAGCACGTAGTTGTAGCTGAAGAACGCGGCGGCCGTCGCGAGGATGCGCGGCTGGCGCACGTAGTGCGACAGCGTGTGTGCGGGCGTTGCGGTGCCCGCGGCGGCAGTTGCGTGGGCGGGCGTGGCGGCGGGTGTCGCCGCGGACGCACCGGCTGCGTCGCCCACTGGCGTGGCCGGACGGTCCGACGTCGACATCATCCACACGACGACCCACACGAGCCCGATCGCGCACACGATCCAGAACGCCGGCCGCCAGCCGAACTGCGCGGCCAGCAGGCCGACGATCGGCCCGGCGATCGCGCCGCCGAGCGGCGAGCCGGCACTGAGCAGCCCCATCGCGGTCGCGGCGCCGTCGCGCGGCAGCCAGTTGTTGACCATCTTGTTCGCGGCCGAGCACAGCGGCCCTTCGGCCATGCCGAACAGCAGCCGCACGATCAGCAGGCTCACGAAGCCGACGGTGAGCGCGGTCATCCCGCAGAACACCGACCACAGCCCGACCGACAGCACGTACACGAGCTTCGGCCCGAGCCGGTCGGACGCGAGCCCGCCGATGAAATTGAACAGCGCGTAGCCGATGAAGAACGTGCTGAACACGAGGCCCATCTGTGCGGCGTCGATGCCGAGATCGGTCTGCACGATCGGCGCGACGATCGACAGCGCGACGCGGTCGAGATAGTTGATGCCATACACCAGGAACAGCAGGAATACCGTGAACCACGCCTGCGACTTCTGCTTCATGTCTGTCTCCTTCGTGCCGGTGGGCCGGCCGTCATGTGTTGTCGTGTCGAGCGCTCGCCGCGTCGTTGCGGACCTCGGCGGGCAGGGGCATTGCGCGGTTCGCGTTGGTTGCGGCGAACCGGGGAAACGTTGGTTCAGCGTGCGTACAACGGGGCGAGCAACGCGTCGGTGCCGCCCGAGCGCAGCGTCGACAGATGCGCACCGACGCGCGCGATCAATGCATCGGGCCATGCCGCCGAGCCGGCGAGCGCGGTGCTGCCGAGGGCGGCCCGAACCGCGCTGCCGGCATCGTCGGCGGCCGACAGCGTCGCGCCGAGCGCGGCCGCGCCCGGATCGCTGACCGTGAGCGGTCGGCTCGATTCGTCGCGCGCGGTGGCGAGGTAGTGCAGCCACAGCGCGAGCGCGCGTTCCAGATACGGCCGCTCGACACCGGCCGCCGCGCTTTCGCCGAGCGCCGGCAGCCAGCGCAGCGGCACCTTCTGCGTGCCGTCCATCGCGATCTGTTCGGTGCGATGCGCGAGCGTCGGATTGCGGAAGCGCTGCACGAGCGTCGCGCAATAGCCGTGCGCGTCGTAACCGGACGGCACGTCGACGGTCGCGAGCAGGTCGCGCGTCATCACGCCGTCGACGAGCGCCGCGATCGCCGGATCGGCCATCGCATCCGACACGGTCGCGCGGCCGCGCAACTGCCCCGCATACGCGATCGCCGAATGCGAGCCGTTCAGCAGCCGCAGCTTCATCGTTTCGTAGGGCCGCACGTCGCCGACGAGATGCGCGCCGGCGTCTTCCCAGCGCGGGCGCGGGCCGGCGAAGCGATCCTCGATCACCCATTGCGAGAACGGCTCGCACACGATCGCGGCCGCGTCGCGCGCGCCGAGATGGGCGTGCGCCCAGTCGAGCGACTCGGGCGTCGCGGCCGGCACGATCCGGTCGACCATGCTGTTCGGGAACGCGACGTCGTCGCGGATGCGCCGCGCGAGCGCGCCGTCGATGCGTTCCGCGTAGTCGATCAGCAGCGCGCGCAGCGTGTCGCCGTTCGACGTCATGTTGTCGCAGCAGACGACGGTCAGCGGCGCATGGGCCGGCCGCAGCCGCAGGCCGGCCGCGATCACGCCGAGCGCGGTGCGCGGCGCGTCGGGCGTCGCGAGATCCTGGCGAATCGCGGGATCGTCGGCATCGAGCCCGCCGCCGGGGCGGCGGCAATAGCCCTTCTCGGTCACGGTCAGGCTGACGATCGACACGGCCGGATCGGCGATCAGCGCCAGCAGCGCGGGCAGCGATTCGGGTGCGAACAGCGCGCCGTGCACCGCGCCGACGATCCGCGTGCGCGCGCCGTGGCCGTCGCGTTCGGTCACCGTGTACAGGTGATCCTGCGCGGCGAGCAGGTCGACGGTATGACGCCGCCGCAGTTCGACGCCCACGATGCCCCAGCGGAGGTCGCCCTGTTCGAGCACCGTTTCCGTATGCAGCGCCTGATGCGCGCGATGGAACGCGCCGAGGCCGAGATGGACGATGCCCGTGCGGACGGCCTGCCGGTCATAACCGGGGCGGCGCGTGCCGGGCGGCGCGGTGCGCAGGAAATCGGGGGCGGATGACATGACGATCGGCAACGGTTTGTACCATGGTAGATGGCGGAGTGCGTGCAGGTTATTTCGAGTTTCACGGCGAGGTTATCGGTGTAAACGCTAGATCGCCTGAATTCGACCGCTTATGTACCATGGTAGTTATCGATATCGAGTCGGATCAATCGCAACCATGAGCGAAACGGCAGCACTGGAAGAAGCGGACGTCGTGGTCACGGCGTTGCAGGGGTTCTCGCTGGACGAGAGCCGGTCATATACGGAGCAGGTGCATGCGCTGCTGCGCCACGCGATCGTGCGCGGCGCGCTGCCGCCGCGCACCGCGCTGTCGGAGGCGGTGATCTCCACAACGATCAAGGTCAGCCGCACGCCGGTGCGCGAAGCGTTCGCGCAGCTCGCCGACGAGCGGCTCGTGCAGATCATCCGGAAGGTCGGCACGCTGGTCGCGCCGATTCCGGTGTCGATCCTCGAGGAAGGGCGCTTCGCGCGCAGCACGCTCGAATGCGCGAACCACGTCGAGCTCGCGCAGAAGATCACGCCGGCGCAGCTCACGGAGCTGTCGCGGATCATCGACGCGCAGCGCGAGGCCGTGGCCGCGGGCGACGTCGAAGCGTTCTTCGATCTCGACGAAGCGATGCACGGCCGGATGTTCGCGTTCGCGGGCCGGCCGCACGTGTGGGAAATGCTGCAGCCGATGAAGCGCCAGTTCGACCGCGTGCGCTGGCTGCTGCTCGACCGCGTCGAGGATCACGCGCGCCGCGCGCTGCAGGAACACGAACAGATCCTCGCGCACATCGCGTCGCGCAACATGGCGCTGCTCGGCGCGTCGGTCGCGGCGCACGTCGACCGGATCGGCTCGCACCTGCCCGATGTGCGCAACCGCGCACCCCATTACTTTGTCGACTGAAACGCCCGCTGGAGGAGCGCAGTGAAAATCGAACGCTTGCAAACCATCGTCACGTGTCCGGGCCGGAACTTCGTGACGGTGAAGATCGTGACCGACGAAGGCGTCTACGGCCTCGGCGACGCGACGCTCAACGGGCGCGAGCTCGCGGTGCGCGCGTACCTGGAAGACCACGTGTTCCCGTGCCTCGTCGGCCGCGACCCGCGCAACATCGAGGACATCTGGCAATACCTGTATCGCGGCGCGTACTGGCGGCGCGGGCCCGTGACGATGACGGCGATCGCCGCGATCGACATGGCGCTGTGGGACATCAAGGGCAAGCTCGCGGGCATGCCCGTCTACCAGCTGCTCGGCGGCAAGAGCCGCGACGGCCTGATGGTGTACGGCCACGCGAACGGGCGCGATCACGACGAAGCGGTCGACGCGGTGCGCGCGCACGTCGAGGCCGGCTACCGCGCGATCCGCGTGCAGTCGGGCGTGCCGGGGCTCGACAAGGTGTACGGCGTCGGCAAGACGGCCGGCGCGTACGAGCCGGCCGAGAAGGGGCTGCCGCCCGAGGAGCCGTGGGACACCGCGCTCTACCTGCGCCACACGCCGGAACTGTTCCGCAAGGTGCGCGACGCGGTCGGCGATGCGCCGCACCTGCTGCACGACGCGCATCACCGGCTCACGCCGATCGAGGCCGCGCGGCTCGGCCGCGATCTCGAGCCGCATCGCCTGTTCTGGCTCGAGGACGCGACGCCCGCGGAAAACCAGGACGCGTTCCGCCTGATCCGCCAGCACACGACCACGCCGCTCGCGGTCGGCGAGGTGTTCAACTCGATCTGGGATTGCAAGGACCTGATCCGCGACCAGCTGATCGACTACATCCGCGCGACCATCGTGCACGCGGGCGGCATCACGCACGTGCGGCGCATCGCCGACTACGCGGCGATGTACCAGGTGCGCACCGGTTTCCACGGCGCGACCGACCTGTCGCCCGTCTGCATGGCGGCGGCCGTGAACTTCGGGCTGTGGGCGCCGAACTTCGGCATCCAGGAACTGATGCCGCACAGCGCGCTGACCGATGAAGTGTTTCCGCACAGCTACCGCTTCGAGGACGGCTATCTTGTGATGGACGACGTGCCGGGCCTCGGCGTCGACATTGACGAGACGCTGGCCGCGAAATATCCGTACGAGCGCGCGTACCTGCCGGTGGCCCGGCTGCGCGACGGCTCGATGTGGAACTGGTGAGCGCCGAAGATCAGAAGGAGAGAACCGAAATGTTGAGCGTCGTTGTCGATCGTCCGAACAGCATGGGCGTGCGCGAAGTGCCGCTGCCCGCGCCCGCCGCCGGCGAAGTGCGCGTGAAGGTGCGCTATGCGGGCATCTGCGGGTCGGACCTGCATATCTTTCACGGCAAGAACCCGTTCGTGTCGTACCCGCGCATCATCGGCCACGAGTTCGTCGGCACGATCGAGTCGGTCGGCGCGGGTGTCGACGCCGCGCGGCTCGGCGAGACCGTCGCGGTCGATCCGGTGATCAGCTGCGGGCATTGCCACGCGTGCACGATCGGCCGGCGCAACGTATGCCGGCACCTGACCGTGCTCGGCGTGCATCGCGACGGCGGCTTCAGCCAGTACACCTGCGTGCCGGCCGGCAATGCGTACCGGATTCCTGACGCGATCGCCGATACCTGCGCGGCGATCGTCGAGCCGTTCGCGGTGGCCGCGAACGCGACGTCGCGCACCGGCGTGCTGCCGGGCGATGTCGCGCTGATCTATGGCGCCGGCACCGTCGGCCTGACGATCCTGCAGGTGCTCAAGCGCGTGTACGGCATTCGCGCGTTCATCACCGACCGGCTTGACGCGCGGCTGCAGCTCGCGCGCAAGTGCGGCGCGGCGGAGGACGAGATCATCAACACGAGCGTCGAGTCGCTGCCCGACGCGCTGGAAAAGCGCGGCGTCGACGGCGGCCCGACGCTGATCTTCGATGCGGTCTGCCATCCGTCGATTCTCGAGGAGGCCGTGCGGATCGCCGCGCCGGCGGGCCGGATCGGCGTGCTCGGGTTTTCGTCGGAGCCGTCGGCGATCGTGCAGGCGGAGCTGACGAAGAAGGAGCTGACGCTCGCCGCATCGCGGCTGAACTGCGCGATGTTCCCGCAGGTGATCGACTGGATTGCCCGCGGGCTGATCCAGCCCGAGCACATCGTCACGCACAAGGTGGGCTTTCGCGACGTCGCGCAGGCGTTCGAGATGGCCGAGCGCAATCCCGAGAAAAGCTGCAAGATCCTGCTCGATTTCGCGGGCGGCTGACACCGGTTCGTGTCGACGGCCGGGGCGCGTCGCGCGCGTCGCGCGTGTCGCGCGGCCCCGGCTGCATGATGCGATCGCTCGCCGCCGGCGGGCCGGGGCGGCGCGAATCCCGCGCGCCGTGTCGCGGGCAGGTTCGGGATCGGACACATCGACATCCAATATCAGGAGACAGGCATCGTGACCCGGATTCCCTTCGAGGCAATGCAGCGTGCGATCCACTCGGCGCTCGTGAACGCCGGCATGCGCGAACGCGACGCCGAAATCTGTGCGAGGGTGCATACCGAATCGACCTGTGACGGCGTCAATTCGCACGGCATCAATCGCGTGGCGCGATTCGTCGACTATCTCGACAAGGGATGGGTGAACCTTGACGGAGCGCGCACGCGCGTCAAGCAGTTCGGCGCGATCGAGGTCTGCGACGGCCAGCGCGGGCCGGGCATTCTCAACGCGCTGTCCGCGACCGACCGGGCCATCGAGATCGCCGATGCGCAAGGCGTGGGCATCGTGGCGATGCGCAACGCGACCCACTGGATGCGGGGCGGCACCTATGGCTGGTACGCGGCCGAGCGCGGCTACATCGCGATCTGCTGGACCAACACCGAATCCTGCATGCCCGGCTGGGGCGGCAAGAACACGCGCGTCGGCAACAACCCGTTCGTGATGGCGGTGCCGCGGGACCGCGGCCATATCGTGCTCGACATGGCCATGTCGCAGTACTCGTACGGCAAGCTGCAGGCCACCCGCCTCAAGGGGAAGAACATGCCGTTTCCCGCCGGCTTCGACCGCGACGGGAAGCTGACCGCCGAGCCCGGACCGATCGAAGCGTCGATGCGGATCCTGCCGATGGGCTACTGGAAGGGCTCGGGATTCGCGATCATGCTCGACGTGCTGGCGGCGGTGCTGTCGGAAGGGCTCGCGACGAACGGGATCGATGCGATTCAGCAGGGAAGCTGCACCGGGTGCTCGCAGGTCTTCATCGTGATCGATCCGCGCAAGCTCGGCGGCGAAGCCTTCACGAGCCACGTGGCCGACGGTGTGGCCGACTACGTGAACACGTCCGAGCTCGCGGAAGACAGCCACGAAGTGCTCTACCCGGGGCAGAGCGCGCTGCGCACGCGGATCGAACAGCGGCAGCACGGCATCGCCGTCGACGACGGGATCTGGGCCGACGTGCTCGCGCTCGCGGAGCGGCGGGCAGCGCCGCCTCGCTGACGAAACGACGGCGGGCGCGCCGGAACGGACTGACGGATCACCCCTGTTGCTGCAAGGACGGTTGTTTTCATCGGGAGAACTGACCATGAGGGCGGATGTCGCGCTTGCGCTGGACGCAGGCATCGAGGCACGGAACGAAGACGCGTTGTACCGGAAAGTGATACTGAGGATCGTCCCGCTGTTCTTCCTCGGTTTCATCATGTCGTACCTGGACCGCGTCAACATAGGCTTCGCGAAATTGCAGATGGCGGCCGATTTCGGCCTGACGAATGCGTCGTTCGCACTCGGTGCGAGCGTGTTCTTCTGGGGCTACATGCTGTTCGAGATCCCGAGCAACCTGATCCTGCGGCGAGTCGGCGCGCGGGCGTGGATCGCGCGGATCATGATCACCTGGGGGATCGTGTCGATCCTGATGGTCTTCTCGCGGAACGAAGCCGCGTTCTATTCGCTGCGGTTCCTGCTGGGCGTTTGCGAGGCGGGCTTCGTCCCGGGCGTGATGTACTACACGAACACATGGCTGCCGGCCCGGCGGCAGAGCGGCATGTACTCGCTGTTCCTGATGGCGTTGCCGATCGCCGTCGTGTTCGGCGCGCCGCTGTCCGGCGCGATCATGGAGACGATGGGCGGCGTGGCGGGCATCCGCGGGTGGCAGTGGCTGTTCCTCCTCGAAGGGCTGCCGTCGGTGGTGCTGGGTGTCGTCATCCTGATGCTGCTGCGCAACAGGCCGGCCGACGTCGACTGGCTGACGCCGCGCGAGAAGCAGATCATCGAGGCGAACGTCGCGACGGAGGCGGCCTTCAAGTCGCATCGCGTGGCCGATGCATTCCGGTCGCCGAAGATCTATGCGCTGATCGTCGTGATGATCCTGTTCAACACCGGGTTCTATGGCCTGACGTTCTGGATGCCGACGCTGTTTCACGAGGCGGGTGTCGCGAACAGCCTGAACGTCGGGTTGCTGACGGCCATCCCGTTCGGAGTCGCCGCGATCTGCATGTACGTGAATGCGAAGCGCGCGGAGCAATCCGGGCGGCTGCGGCGGCATGGCGTGGTGCCCGTCGCGCTGGCCGCGATCGGCCTGTTCGTCGCGACGATCGCGCACGACAGCTTCTGGCTCGCGCTGGCGATGCTGACCGTCGCGACATCGGGCATCCTGTCGCTGATGCCGATCTACTGGACGCTGCCGGGACGCGTGCTGTCCGGTCCGGCGGCGGCGGCCGGCTTCGCGTTGATCAACGCGTGCGGGAGCCTGTCCGGCATCCTGGGCGCGATGATCATCGGCTATGCGGGCCTGCGGACCGGCATGATGATCCTGGCAGGCTTCCTGGCGTTGTGCAGTGTCGTGTTCTACCGGGTCTGCCCGCCCACGGCGGAGTAGCCGCGCGCCAGGCCGCGGCCGTCCGCGCGACGGCGGTCAGAACGATACCGTCGTCGTCAGCGTGACGAGCCGCGGCTCGCCGACCGCGACGATCAGGTTGCTGTTGCTCGACGGGTAGTAGGTCTTGTCGAGCAGGTTCTTCACGTTGAGCTGGATGCGCGTCGGGAACTTGCCGATCGTCGTCTCGTAGGCCGCGAACGCATCGACGGTCACGTAGCCGGGCAGCGTGAAGCTGTTCGCGGTGTCGCCGGGCCGCGCGCCGACGAGCCGCGCACCGCCGCCGAAGCGCCAGCGTCCGGGCAGGTTCGCGATCGCCGTGTCGTACACCGCGAACAGGCTGCCGGTGTGGCGCGCGACGTTGACGAGCGGCGTGTTGCTGTCGCGATCGTTCGCGTTCGTGTACGCGTAGCTGCCGATCAGGCTCAGGTGTCGCGTGAGCTGACCCGCGACGTCGAGTTCGATCCCGCGCGAGCGTGCGGTGCCGATCGTCGACGTGAGGTCGCCGACGGTCACGGCGACGTTGCGTTTGTCGATCTGGTAGGCCGCGAGCGTGCCGGTGATGCCGGGCTTCAGGCTGAACTTCAGGCCGGCTTCCAGCACGCGGCCGAACTCCGGCGCGAGCGGCGCGGCCACGTTCGACGCGACGTTCGGCTTGAACGAGCGGCTCACGTTCGCATAGGCGGTGAGCGACGGCGTGAGCGCATACGCGAGCCCGAACTGCGGCAGCCACACGTTGCCGTGCGAGCGGTCGGCGAACACGAACGGCCGCCCCATCCCCGATTCCTGCTGCCAGTCCTCCCAGCGCAGCCCGCCGACCGCGGTGAGCCGGTCGGTGATCTTCACCGAGTCCTGCACGATCATCGAATAGGTGTGGACCTTCGAGAGCGAATCGCTCTGCTTCGCGCTCACCGTGCCGCCGGGCGCGAGCAGGCCGTAGACCGGATCGTAGAGATCGAAGCCCTTGGTCGCGGTGCCGCGGATCGTGTCGCCGCGGAAGCTGCGTTGGCGCTCGTATTCGCCGCCGATGTAGAGCGCGTGGTTCATCCCCGCGAGCGTCAGGTTGCCGAGCAGGCCGAGCGTTGCGATCTGGTCGGAGTCGTTGCGCCCGAGGTTCGCGTCGGACGAGCGCGACAGCGCGCCGGTCGTGCTGTTGAAGGCGGTCGCGCGGGTAATGTATTGATCGTAGCGGTCGCGGCCCCAGCCGTAGGTCGCGCGCACGCGCCATGCGTCGGAGAAGCGGTGCTCGACGCGCGCGCGCAGCGTTTCCTGGATCCCGCTGCTTTGCGCCCACGCTTCCTCGTAGCGGCGATAGCGCAGCGCATCGTCGGGGTGGCCGTTCACGAGCACGGTGCCGCGATCGAACGGCATCGTGTAGTCGACGTACTGGTAGCTGACGTCGATCGACGTGTTCGCGTCGTGCCACGATAGCGCGGGCGCGATCAGCGCGTTGCGCTCGCGGCCGAAGCTGCGCCAGTAGCGGCTCGTGTCGTATTCGCCGGTGAGCCGGAACGCGAGCGTGCCGCCCGCGACCTGGCCCGGCTTGCCGAGCGGGCCGGTCAGGTCGAACTGCGCGCTGCTGCCGCCGTGGCTCGTGCGCGAGGCCGAGATCGAGCCGCCGAACGTGTCCTCCGGCTTGCGCGTGACGAGGTTGATCACGCCGCCCGGGTCCTGCATCCCGTACAGCAGCGAAGCCGGGCCCTTCAGCACTTCGACGCGGTCGATCGTCGCGAGGTAGCTGTGCAGCACCGGCGTGCGCACGCCGTCGACGAGCACGGAACCGTCGTTGTTCGAGCCGAAACCGCGCTTGATGAACGCGTCGCGCGTGCCGCCGAGCGTGTTGGTCTGCGTGACGCCACTGATGTTGCCGAGCACGTCGTCGAGCGAGCGCGCCTGCTGGTCCTGCATCACGCTGCTGCTGACCACGGCGACCGATTGCGGAATCTCCTTGAGCGGACGATCGTCGCCGCCGGCGACGCTGCTGGTGCGCGGCTGGTAGCCGACGGTCGGATCGGCGGTCGCCGAGGCGCTGACGCTGATCGTCGGTAGTTCGCGTTCGGCGGGCGTGTCAGCCGAGGTGACCGAGGCGGCGGGGCCGGCGTCCGCGCGTTCGCCGGCGGCCGCATGCGCGCCGCCCGCGACGCAAAGGGAAATCAGGGTAGGCAGGCTCGCGCGCCAGGGACGCAAGGTCCGGGCGCGGCGGGGCGTTCGACGGGATGGCATGAATCGATGAATGATGGAGTGCTAAGGACAGAGGCCCGGGCCGAAGCGTATCGGCCAGGTGCGCCATCATATTGACAATGAGAATCATTTGCAACAAAGCCCGTGCCGGTCCCACGGGATTGCCGATCGCGGCTGCCTGAGCCGCGTCGTGTTCGGCAATCGAAGACTTGCGCCCCGCCTGTCAGCTCCGACTTTTATCCGGCAGGCGTTTTACCTGTCCGCCGGGGTCATGACGTCGGGTGTGTAGATGAATGCCCATTCCCGGTAGCTTCGCGCAGCCGAGAATCCCGTCTGATCGTCGTTGAAACCCGTTACCTTGACGGGCTTGCGAATGGATGTGCTGCGAATGCCCATCACGCCGCCTTCCGGTGCTTGAATGGGATCGAAGGCTTGTCGGGTGATCGGGTCGAGATAGTGTCGTCGCAGGTAACGGCGAATGACGGGATAGCGCGGGTCGCGCAGCAAATCGTCGAGTTTGTCCGGATAAGGACGGGTGCCGGCCGGCGTGCTTTCCGAGTATTGCCGGATGGCTTCCCGATATAGATTGCCGACGTAGAGCAGTTCCGCTTCGCGCGCCCGCTGATTCGTCTTCGCGACATGGCCCAGCAGCTTGCCGAGTCCGAGCGCGATGACGAGTACCGCCAACAGTACCCAGAAATAGGCAACGCCGCGTTGAGCGCGAGGGCGCGCGCGACGTTTCACCACGTGGCGTAGGGCGTGCCGTCGAGCGCATTGCCCGTCGCGCCGCTCTTCACATCGACGACGGTTGCGGCGTTCTCGTCGGTGCCGAGTATCGGCACCCAGCTGTCGGGTCGATTGGTCACCGGGTCGAGCGGCAGCGCCCGCAGATAGCGCTGCTCGGTGAGTTCGGTCAACTTCTCCGGATAGCGGCCGGTATCGCTGCAATACTCGTCGAGCGCCCGGCGCATCACGGACAGGTTTTCCTTGAGGGCCGCTTCTTTCGCACGGTCGGTCTGATGGATGTAACGTGGTGCGACGATCGACAGCAGGGTCGCAATGATGGCCAGCACGACCAGCAGTTCGATCAGTGTGAAGCCCCGGGAGGATTTTGTCTGCGTCATGGGCTTACCATTCCCGGTACGGAATGCCGTTCGCGCCTTTCCGGTGGCTCAACGAAAACACGTCGTACACGTCGGCGCCTTCCCGCGGATCGTCGGCTTCGCTGGCGTAGCTGCGCTTGCCCCAGCTGTCCGCAGCCGGAATCGTCGACGATGGATTCATCGGATCGCGCGGAATGCGCCGTAAAAAATGAATCTTGCGGCCCTTCGGATCGCGTTGATCGACGGCGCCGGCAACCAGTTGGTCCAGCGACTGCGGATAACCGGTCGAATCGGCCGAGCGTGCAATCCGCCCCATGTCGCCTGCCAGTTTGTATGCGTCGATCGCGGAGCGGATTTCCCGCAAGGCCGTTTTCAATTCGCGTTCCTTGTCGCGTTGCTGCTGCATCCTGAAGAACGGCGTGGCGACGGATGCCATGATCGCCACTATGGCGACCGTGACGATCATTTCGATCAGCGTGAAGCCTGATTCACGGGATCGCTTCATTTCAGTCGGACACCGTCAATTGCCTGGGCAGCGCGACCATGCCGACCAACTGTGCATCGTTCGCCCACACCTTCAGATTCTGCAGCGACAGGCTGACTGGCCCCTTCGACGCCTGCGCGGCCCGGAACGTCAGCATGCCGAGCGAACCGTCGGCGCTGGCCTTGCCGACCGCAATGCGAACGACACCGCCGTCCTGGCGCGCATCGAGCGTGACCCCGTCGCGGGGCTCGACCTTCAGCAGCTGAATGCCTGGCTGATCGAGCACCAGGTCCGCCTGCGCTCTTTCGAATGCGGACCCGTTCGCCAGCAGGTTGATCGTGAAGCGACTGTGCGGCGCGGTTTGCGCAGGCGTTGCCAGATCGAAGCGGACGCTGCCGTCCGGCGGGCCCTCCGGTCGCGGCGCGCCGAGTGCCGATGCGGCCGGCGGCGATACACCGGTTGCATCGGTTTCCGATGCAGGCGAAGGGGCGCCGGCGGAATGGCCGGCCGAGTCGGCTGACTCGGCCGTGCCGGGCGCGGGCAGGTTGTCCGAATCGCTGTACCGGGCCGCCGGCGTCAATCGTAGCGGCCGGGTCGACACCTGCTCGGCCGTGCCGCTCGGGAACGCTTGCGCGTATGCGTTCGGCATCGCGAGCGAGCGGACGATATGCGGCGTGATCAGCAGCACGATCTCGGAACGCATGGCGGTGTCGCTGTTGTTCGAGAACAGTCGCCCGAGCACGGGGATTTTCCCCAGGCCGGGAATATGCGTTCCGGATTCCTGCGTATCGTTCTTGATTAGACCCGCCAGCGCCTGGGTCTCGCCTTCGTGCAGACGGAGCACCGTATTCGCATTGCGCGTCCCGATCTGATACGCGAGCAAGCCCGTGGCCGACGAGCGCACTTCCTTGACGATGTTGCTGACTTCCAGCGACACCTTCATCGTCACGTCGTTGTCCACGTGGATTTCCGGCTCGACCTCGAGCTTCAGGCCGACATCCAGATAGTTGACGGATTCGGTGATCGCATTGGACGTCTGATTGACCGTCGACGTGATGACGGGCACCTTGTCGCCGATCAGCACGCTGGCTTTCTCGTGATTGACGACGCGAATGCGCGGATTGGCCAGCGTGCGCGTACTGCCGCTCGTTTGGCGCAGGTTCAGCACGGCAAGCGGATCCGGGAAGCTCAGCGGGAAACTGTCCTTGTTCAGATGCTTCAGATCGCTGAGGGTCAGGCCGCCGGCCGCGCCCGCCGGTCCGATCATCCTGGCGCTGACGCTGTCCGGAAACTGGATGCCCAGATTGAGCAGATCGTTCGAGTTGACCTCCAGCACCTCGACTTCGAGCATCACTTCCGGGCTCGCGATGTCGTACAGTTTCAGCAGGCGCGCGATCGTGTCCTGCACCGTTTCGGTGTCGCGTACCACCAGCATCTTCAGCCGGCCATCCACGTACATCGATTTTGGCGCGACGATCGTGCTCAGCATGTCCTGAACCTTCCGCGGGTCCGCGCTGTTCAGGTAGTAGGAGCGCACGACCAGATCGTCGTAGCGCTTTTTCTTCTCGTCGGTCGCCGGATAGATCAGCATCGTGGTGTCGCTCAACACCTTCTTGTCGAGCTGCGACGTCTGCAAAATCAGGTTCAGCGCGTCGATGACCGAGGTGTCGCGCGCATAGACGGTCGTGCGCAAATCGGGACTGACGTCCTTGTCCAGCACGAAGCCGATGCCCGACGTCTGGGTCAGGATCGACAGCACCGAGCGGATGTCGACGTCCTTCAGTTCCAGCGTGACCGGCTGATGCAGCGATTGATTCAGCACCGGCAGAACCATGGCCGCACGCGTGGTTCGCGAGTCGATCCGTTGCAGCATCGAACCGGCGACTGTGTGACCGGGGTTTTCCGACAGGATGGCGTTCAGCAGCTGCCGGGCTGTCGCCGTGTCGCCCTTGCCAAGCGCCGCGCGTGCTTCGTCCAGTTCGGCCCGCTCGCGCTGTTCACGCGCGATCAGGTTGATCCCGCGTAGCGCTTCGGTATGCTGCGGATCGTAGCGCAGCACTTGCTGATACGAGGCCAGCGCGTCGTCGGCCTGGTCGTTCGAGCGTGCGGTCGCTGCACGTTGCATCAGCAACCGCACCTGGTTGTCGCGCGCCGCAATGAATTTCATCCGGTACCGTTCCGGATTCTCCGTCGATGCCTGTTGCAGCTGCGCCAGTCCTTGGCCGACCTGACCTTGCGCGATCAGCCTGTTCCCGCGACGCCAGTCGGTATAGCCCGCGCAGCCGGCGAGAGCGGCGAGAGCGACGATGAGCACGGTCAGCCACAAGGCCCGCGATAACCGTCGAACCGGGCCGGGAACGGCATCCGCTCGATACCTGAAACACACCTGAGTCATATTCCTGCCTGTCAAGGGACGGGGTGGACCTGCACGTCGGCTGGATTGCCTGCCAGAAAGCCTTGCCCGAGCTGGGTGGGCGCCTCGTCTGTCTGACGGCTGCCCGTGCCGCTACCCATCGCGATCGAACGGGCTTCGCCGGTATGCACATGCCGCAACGTGACGTTCGTCGACGAGATCGACTGGATCGTCCAGTTGCCGTCCAGCACGCCGCCCCGGCCCAGCACGATCGGCTCCTTACCGTTCGACGCCAAGAAGACCTGCGTCTTGCCGTCCCGAATCATGCGGCCCAGATACACGATGTCCCGCGCGGTGGAACGGGGCGGCTCAGCGGATGGCAACGGCGGCGGGTTATCCGGATTGGAAAGCGAGTCGGCGGGCGGGAGCGGGGGTGGACCCGATGCAGCGTTCGACGCCGGCGCGTTGGCCGTTTCCGCCGGATCCGGCAAGCGTGGACGTTGCCAGGGCACGTCAGGCTGGTCGGCGCGTACGAGAGCGGTTGCTTGAGAACCGGCCGACGCGTTGTCGGTCGGCTCCGTCAACACCGGAAGTTCGGCCGGATCCGGCTGCAGCAGGGATACGACTGAACCGACCAGCGTGGCGGCCAGCACGAGCTGCATGGGCGTGGACACGGTCAGTTTCATGTCGCCGCCTGCACCCGGTAATACAGATGAATACCCAGCTTCTGCTCGATCTTCATCGACCCGTCGGTGTTTTTTGCGTAGGCCAAACGAGCAACCGACAGATTCGGCAACCCGTTGAGCATCGCCTGCAGAAACCGGCGCTGGGCTTCGACCGACCCCGTGATTTCCATGTGCATCGCGAGGCGTTCGATCGGCAGCCTGGCAAGCGGCTCATACCGGTAGTCGATGCGCGTGATGACGACGCCGTGCTGGTCCGCGAGGGTGTTCAGGTCGCGCAACTGTTCTGGATACGTGTCCAGTTCCGGCAAGGTCGATGCAAATTCCATCGCCGGATCGCGCGGCCCGGTTTTCCGAGCGGCAGGCTTGATTGACGCGGGCGTCGGTATCGACGCCAGTTGCATCGCCATCCGCCGTGTCTGTTTGAACAGCGGGTAATCGATCGCGCCGATCAGCAGTGCCCACAGAACCAGCAGCGCCGCGACGGCGATGCGAGGCGACTGGAGCCGATTCAACAGCCACGTCGCGCGCCAGGACGCGACTTGCAGAGCGTACCGATGACTCATGGTCGTGCCCATGCGGCGCGCAATGCGAAGGACAGCGCCGGCGATGGCGTGCCCGATAGTCCCGGCAGGCCCGGCAGCGGCGGCACGGCATCCCGGGCAGGTGTCGGGCCGGTAGGGTCGTTCCTCGTCTGACTGACCAGCTGGACGGACGACCAGCCCGGATCCTTTTGCAGCGCGGCGACCAGATCGAGTACGTCTTGCGGCCGATTGGCGAGACCGCCGATACGCACGTGCCGAATATCGGTGTCGGGTTCCAGCGTCAGCAGATCGACACCGGGTTGGGTCGCCGCGCGCAGGCTATCCAGCATGTCGGTCCACGGATAGCGCATCTCGGCGAAGACGAGATCGAGTGCGGCAAGCTTGGGTGGCGTCGCGGGACGCGGCGGGACGGCTGCCCGATGCGGCAGACGCCGGGCCTGCTCGACGAGCTTGTCGCGTTGGGTGAGCAGTGCATCGCGCCACCACAAGGCGAGAAGGCATCCCGCGAGCGCGACGACGCCCGCCACTACCCACGGCCGGCTCCAGCGGGACCGGGGCGCATAGTTCCAGTTCATGCGACCCATTCAGGCGACTCCGCAGAGGACGTAGGCCAGATGGGCGTCGTCGTCCGGCGCGTAAGCGTCGAGCGTCGACGCGCCGCTGGCGGGCGCGGCCGGATCGTGTGCCGGAAAGATCCAGGTGGAGCCGGCGGGCATGGGCGATGGACGGGCGCCGGAGAACGGTTGAATCGAGAAGGCGGTCATGTGGCCGCGGTCGTAATCCAGTTGCAGCAGCCGCGGCCCATCGACGAGCACGAGCGCGCCGGCATCCTTCCTCAGCCGTGCAAGGAAGCGGTTCCAGACGATGCTCAGGGCCGGGGCGATCAGCCGGGTCCGGCATTTCCGGCGCCGGGAAAAGGCCGCCAGCTCGCGAATCGCGTCGTTCGCGATCAGCGCTGCCAGGCGCGGCCGGCCAAACGCGAGCGGCGCAAATCGCAGTTGGTAGGCATCGAAAGGAATCTCGCTACCGAAGCTTTGCAGGAAGCAAGCAGCCGCCAGCGACCGGCTGAACGCATCGATTGCCGAGCGCGGATCCCATGGCAACAGCAAATAGCGGATGTGATCGATGCCGACGATCCACTCGATTTCGCCGCGTATCGGGTGCCGGTCCAGCCATGCATCCAGCGCCGCCAGCTGATCGGTCAGACCGTGTGCGCCGTCACGCGTGCGCAACACCGCTTGATTCGTCACCGCTGGCCTGAAGCGACCGGCGACGTGGCACACGGCCAGGGCTTCATGTCCCAGATAGACGCGAAGACGCTCCGGCCGTATCGCCCGGGACGCCCAGCCACGGATGGCATGAACGAACCTGGCCGTCCGCCGAACGGATTGGCGGAGGGCGGGCTTAATCGGCAAACGTGACACGATTGATTTCTTCCAGGGTGGTCTGCCCGCGCCTCACGGCCTCGAGCGCCTGCTCGCGCATCGGGCGCATCCCGCGTTGACGCGCCATCTCTTTCAGCCGACCGGCCGGCATGTGTTGCAGGATCGCTTCGCGCAGATCGTCGTCCAGCACCAGCACTTCCGCCAGCGCGCGTCGGCCGCGATAGCCGTTGCCTCGACAGTTCGCGCAACCCGCGCCCTTCATCAGCGTGCCCCCGGCCAATTGCTCGCGCGCGACGCGCGAATCCCGCAGCAACGCATCGTCCGGCACGAACGGTGCCGCGCAATGCGTGCAGTTCAACCGGATCAGGCGTTGGGCGACTACGCCGTTCAACGCCGTCACGAAGCTGTACGGATCGATCTGCATGTGCCTGAAGCGGCTCAGCACGTCGAACACGTTGTTCGCATGGACGGTCGTGTAGACCAGATGTCCGGTCAACGCGGCCTGAATCGCGATTTCCGCCGTTTCGCGGTCGCGGATCTCGCCGACCAGGATCCGGTCCGGGTCATGCCGCAGAATCGAACGCAGCCCGCGTGCGAACGTCAGCCCCTTTTTCTCGTTGACCGGAATCTGCAGGATGTCGTCGAGTTGATACTCGACCGGATCCTCGATCGTGATGATCTTGTCCTCGCCGCGCTTGATTTCGGATAGCGTTGCGTACAGCGTCGTGGTTTTTCCGGAACCGGTGGGCCCCGTGACGAGCAGCATGCCGTACGGCTGATTCGCGAGCCGACGCATCGTTCGGCGTGTCGGCTCGTCGATGCCGAGCATGTCGAGGTCGAGCCGTGCCATGTCGCTCGCGAGCGACTGCCGATCGAGAATCCGCAGCACGACGTCCTCTCCGAACAGCCCCGGCATGATCGACACGCGGAAATCCACTTCGCGGGACTGGATCGACACGGAGAATCGCCCGTCCTGCGGAATGCGTTTTTCCCCGATGTCGAGTTCGGCCATCACTTTCAGGCGCGAGACGACCTGTTCGGACAGCGTCGGGTCGGACAGCACGCGCGCGGTCGAGATCACGCCATCGATCCGATACTTGATCGAGAGGCCGCGCGGCGAATGCTCGAAATGGATGTCCGATACGCGGTTGCGGTGCGCGTCGTACAGCGTCGAATTGACGAGCCGGACGACCTGGCTTTCGTCGCCGGCGATCGACGCGAGCGAGATTTCTTCGGTATCGCTTGCGCCGTGGTCCGTCCTGTCGAGCCGGATCAATTGGGATAGCGCGTCCTGATCGCTACCGAATCGCGCGAGCAGCGCCTTCAGTTCGAGCGGGTGCGCGAAGGCCAGATTGAAATAGCCGGGAATCCGGTAGCTCGCCAGCGTAATCAGCGCGGTATGCCAAGGATCGTCGCAGACCAGGGTGAGGCGATCGCTGCTGTTGCGCAATACCACGCAATTCTGCTGCAGGCATTCCGCATAGCTGAAGCCGGAGAAATCCGGCTTCAGCGCTTCCATCTGCGCGAGCCGGAGCAGGGCCCTGCCGCTTTCGGCGGCGACGAACCGCAGCATGGCATCGGCAGGGAAACCGCCGGCCTTTTCGAGTGCGCACAGCAAGGGTTCGGCGTCGGCGCGAGCCAGCGTTCGGGCTTGCGCGAGCAGCGCCGCGGCATCGGTCGGCGCGTTGCTCATTGCAGATTCCCCGCCAGATCGAACACGGGCAGATACAGCAGAACGACGATCGCGCCGATACCCAGGCCCATGACCAGCATCAGGACCGGTTCCGCCAGACGTGTGAACCGCTCGACCCATTGAGCGATTTCACGCTCATGGAACATCGCCGCCTGTTCCAGCATTCCCGCGATCTGACCGTTGCGTTCGCCCGCGCGTAGCAGGCGGAGCGCGATCGTGGTCATCAGCCCCTCCTGCTGCAGACTTTCGCTCATTTTCCTGCCTTGCGCGATGCGGGTCATGGACCGGGCCAGACCGGCCCGAAGCGTGGGCGGCAGCAGTTCCCGGGTCATGTCGAGCGATGGCAGCAACGCGACGCCGCCTTGCAACAGCATCCCGAGCGAACGATAGAAGCGCACCAGCTGCATCAGCTTCAGCATGTCGCCGATCCAGCCGATACGGCCGAGCAAGGCCAGACACCGCCGCTGCACCGTGGGCCGCGTGACTCCCGCGGCAGCGGCGGCGAGCAGGGCGAGCAAGCAGCCGAGCGTGCCGAACGTGTGTTCGCTGACGAACAGCCCTGCGTCGAGCAGCCATCGCGACAGCAGCGGCAAGTCTGCCGACGGCATCTCTTCGTATACGTGCGCGAAGCGGGGGGCGAGAAACCAGATCAGAAAGAATGCGACCGCGGCACCGGTGAGCATCAGCAACGCCGGATAGAGCGATGCGGAGACGAGCTTTTGCCGGACGGCGCTGACTTGCGCGTGATACTGCAGGTAGCGCTCCAGCGCATCGATCGTTCCACCCGTCTGTTCGCTCGCGGCGATCATCGCGACGAACAGTGCCGAAAAGCAGTCGGGGTGCGCTGCCAGCGCCGCCGAAAACGATTTGCCTTGCTCCATCAGCCGCACCAGGTCCGGCAGCGCAGGGTGGCGTTGTTCTTCCGACGTGCCGGAATGGCCCTGCCGCCAGCGTTCGTCCAGCGTGTCGAGCGCCTCGGTGAGCGCCAGCCCGGCGCGCAGCAACGCCAGCAACTCATGGACGAACAGCGGGAGATCGAAACGCCGGCGCCGGAAGCGGCCGGCGAACTGCAGGCGCGAGCGCGTCGGGCCCATGTGCCCGCTGCCGGCCGAACAGATTTCGACAACCTGCACGTTTGCCTGCCTCGCACGCCGCGCGGCTTCCTGCCGTGCGTCCTCGCGATTCGACGCGAGCAAATCGAACTGCCGCAGCTCGCCGCGCGCATTCAGGCCAAGCAAGACGAATTTCGACACGATACCGGGACCCGACGATGACAGCCTGCTGGAAAACGCCAGGGGCTCAGTTGTGAAGGGGCGCGGCGGCGGCCGCGTTTTTGCCCGGGCCGTACGACACGATGTCGTAATCCGGGTTGCGCGTGCCGGGCGACGCGTACTGGTACGGCATGCCCCACGGATCCAGCGGCACCGCCTTCTTCAGGTAAGGGCCGTTCCAGCCGGGCGTGGCGTCGGCAGGCGGGGAGACCAGCAGAGCCAGTCCTTCCTGTGTCGTCGGATAACGGCCGATGTCCAGCCGCAATTGGTCGACGGCTTTGCTCAAGATATGGATCTGCGCGTTCGCGGCTGTCACTTTCGACTGGTCGACGTTGGCAAATAGCCTCGGCCCGACGATGCCCGCCAGCAGCCCGATGATGACCAGGACGACGAGCAATTCGAGGAGAGTGAAACCCCGCTGGCGGCTCGGCTTCACATTTTCGCGAATGAATTTCCGCATGGCTTTCTGTAGAAATATCTCGGCAGCGACTATATCGGCTTGATTTCTGTATGTAAAGGCATGCTAATCGTCATTAATTTGAGATATTTATTGATGAGATTGGGTCGTCGCATTTGAGATTTTTCGGGTGTGACATTTTTTAATGATTAATCGCGATGTTTGTGGTGATTGTCGGCGTGCATCTGGACCCGGTGTGGCCGCGTGGAAAGGGTTCAAGGTGTCGATTTTCGAAATTGTCCGAATGACTTTATTTGAAGCGTGTGTAATGGATGTGTAAAGTCGTTTCGCGATTCGATCGTCGAATGTGTTTTGCGATGAATGCTCGAATTTGTCCGAAATGGAAGTATTTTCATGATGAAGTGAAGAGCAAGGAGAGGGGCGTCGTCATGTATGAAACTGAAGATAGGTCCGCGGAGCGACGCGCGAGGTTGTCCGGTGGCGGTCGAGACCGGATGATGCCGAGGGCGAGGCGATCGATGCAGGGACTGTTGGCGGGCATTGTCTTGCTGACTTTTGCGGCGACTGCCTATTCGGCCAGTCAGGCTGACTACACCTATGACGCGTTGGGGCGACTCACGAAGGCGGTCTACAGCGATGGCGTCCAGACCACAACGGTCATCTACAACTACGACGCTGCCGGAAATCGGACAAGCGTCGTTTCGTCGACGCTGTCGGCATAGCAAGCGCCAGACTTCCATCGACCGGAAACATCGCGTCGAGAAATTGGATTTGTACGAGATAAATGCTTAGTAGTTCGTACTAGGTCGAATTTGTATCGCCTGTCATGATCTGAGGCAATTCGATGTTGGTCCGTCGTGTGCAGGGGATATGGCGATTTTTCGAGCAGATCACATCGTTGCCAAACCAGACAATACTTGATTCCGAGGAGTCGTTCGATGTCCGAGGTTGCGTCCCCGGGCGTGCGCAAGGCCATTCGCCGCGCTGCCCGAAAATGGAAAATCATCCGTCCCGCCGTGCTTGGATCGCTCGCAGGATTGCTGGCGTTGTGTTTCGGTACCGCCGAGGCCGGCAATGTTCAGTTCTCCAGTACAACACCGGCCGTTGTCGATGCCAATCCGGCGTCGAACGCGCAGCCGTCTTCGCAGCAACCCGAGATTCGTCGCGGGCGCGAGCCGTTGGACGGACGGGCGCGTTCGATTCAAGTGCCGGTGGGGCAAGAGTTCGCGCCTAAGCCGAACACCATCAGGGCATGGATGGCACCGGTTGCCGCAACCGACGCGATCGAGCATGACAAGCGGGTGGCCCGCGAAATGCCGGCAGGCATCAATGCCAACGGCGCGATCGAGACGATGGCGAAGCTCGAACGCAAGCGTGGCGGGAAGGCGGTACGCGAAGACGTCCCCCTGCAGAATTTCGCGCAGCCGGCACGCACGACGCGCGGGATCGGGGTCACGGCTGACGACGGGGTCGTCGCAAACATTGCGCCGCCCGGTCCGGCCTCGCTCGAGGAACTCGCCCGCGCGTTGCGCTATCACCCGGATCTGATCTACCAGTACGTTCGCAACAACATCGAGATCGATCCTGTCCGCGGCGTTCACAAGGGCGCGCTCGGCGCGGTGCTCGACAACTATGGCAGCCCGGCCGATCAGGCGCTGCTGATGACGTCGCTGTTGCGCCTTTCGGGCTACGACACGCGGATCGTGCGCGGCGTGATCAAGCTCACCGCGAAGCAGTTTGCGGATTGGTACGGGGTACCGACGCATAACGTTTGCGCGGTGCTGAACTTGATGGGGCAGACGCAGATTCCGATCTACGACATCAATGCGACGCAGGCGGGCGGCTGCCCGGGCCTGAACGCGCCGATGACCGGAATCTCGATCGAGCATTTCTGGGTCAAGGCCAATATCGACGGGACGTGGTACACGTTCGATCCCAGCTACAAGCCGCACGTCGTCAAGGCCGGCATCGACCTGAACGTGGCATCGGGCTACAACGCGGCGACGTTCCTGCAGAACGCGAGGTCCGGCGCGACTGTGACGCCCGATCTGGTGCGAGGCTTGAAGCGTACCGGCATCCGTGACGCCCTCGGACGTACGTCGTCCACGCTCGCTGACTGGATCAGCAAGAACAAGCCGACCGCAACCCTGAGCGATATCGTCGGCGGCAAGTCCATCGTCCCTTTTTATGCGGGGGCATTGCGACAGACTCAGAACGCGTTGCTCGATACGCGCTGGGCACCGCAAGAATGGGAAGACATTCCGGTCGGTTACAAGCCGACCGTGCGTGTGCTGTACCAGGGCATCGATCAGACTTTCACCGCCGATGCGATCTACGGCAAGCGCCTGACGATCACCTACAACGCATCGAATCAGCCGGTGCTCCGGCTCGACGGTCAGACGATGGGCGCGCCGGGCACGGCGGTCGCGCCGGGCGCGGACAGCGTGGTGACCTTTGTCGTGTGGCACAACGCGTATCCGAACGATCAATCGGACCACGCGTTCGAGCAGCACATCAAGGGCGGCGGCAAGTATCTGATCGTGAACGGCTGGGGGCCGACAGGCCGCGGGCTGTCGCAGCACTATCTGAAAAATCTGGAAGAGCTTCGTGCAGCCGGGCATGCGGACGACAGCGAGCCTGTGCTCGGCGCGAGCCTTGGGGTGATGGGCGCGCAATGGGTGTCGCAGACGACCCGCAGCGCATCGATCACGGATCGCCTCGCGAACGCCTATACCGTGCAGCAGCATCAGGTCGGCATCGCGGGCTATACCGACGGCCCGTACGTCGATCTGCCGAGCAACATGAGCTCGCCCGTTCAAATGGACGGCAACACGGTGCTCGAACGGGCTGTGTTCGACAGCAACGGGATGCACTTGTCGATTCTCGAATCGACGGCGGTCAATCAGACCTCGGGCGTGTCGGCCGTATCGACGGTGAAACTGCTCGACCTGGCGATGATGCAAGGGCAGACGATCTACAACGCCAAGGGCAGCAACTACGCGGGCGTGGTTCGGCCGGCATTGAGGAACTGCCAGGCGCATCTGGGGAATTTTCAGGACTACGTGAGCCGGGGCTTTCAGCTGCTGCTTCCGGGCAACTGCCAGCTGGTCGAAAATCGCTGGAACGGCGTAGGCTACTTCGTGCGCGGCATGGGCAACGCTCGCCTGCTCGGATCGACCATCAGCGGCGGGTATTCGGGCGGGTACTTCACGTCTCCCGTTCCCGCGCCGACCTACAACGCCAAGACGGTGAGCACCGCGAAGTCGCCTGTCAATCTGACTGGCTATTTCGGGCCGCAAGCCGTAGCAGGCGATCCGGTCGACATGGTGCACGGGAACTTCCTGTTCGAGCATCAGGATATCAAGACCGGCTACGGCGATTCGCCCGACAGCCTGAATTTCCAACGCTTCTACAGCAGCGGCATGAAGAACCAGGCCGGCGTGCTCGGTAAAGGCTGGACGCACAACTACGATATGAGTATTCGGACGGCGTCCGACGGTTTCCTCGGCATGGGAGACCGCCTGGCGCTCGATGCGGTGGGGACGATCGTCGAGCACAAGGCATCGCTGGATTTGCTGAACGATCCGGATGTCTCGGCGGACCGGTTCCTGACTGCGGTGATCGCGCAGCGCTGGTTTGGCGACCAGCTCGTCGACAATACGAAAATCGTCCGGGTGGGTTTGAACAGCGACGTATTCGTCAGGCTGCCGTACATCGGGTGCTGTACATCGGGCGGATACAGTTCGCCGCCCGGCAAGGCGCTGTCCCTTGTCGAAGACAGTATCAACAAGACGGCGAGCTACACCATCAATCGAGCGGGCACGGACGGCTTCGCACGCTTTACGTTCGATTTGCGGACGGGCAAGGTTTCACGCTACGTCGAGCAGAGCGGAAAGGGGATCGATTTCACGTGGGCCGGCGATCTGTTGACGCGGGTTGAAAACAGCTTGGGTCGCAGCCTCACGCTGGCTTATTCGAACGGCCTTCTGCAGAGCGTTTCCAGTCCGCAAAAAAACGTACGTTATGCGTATGACGGCAATGCCAACCTGGTCGGTGTGAGTGATCCGGACGGGTTTGCGACACGCTTCGAGTACGACAAGCCTGGCCGGATGACGAAGTTCTACGAGCCGAGTTTCCCGAACATACCCGTCGTGACGAACATCTACGACACGTTGGGTCGTGTGCGGACGCAAACGAGTGCCGCAGGCAACGTGTTCAACTATTACTTTGCCGGTTCGCGAACGGAAGAGGTGGGGCCGGGCCGCACGGCGCGCACGAACTACTTCGACGGAGAGGGCAATCTGCTGCAGTCCGGCGACCCGATGGGCAACTGGACGCTCAAGGACTATGACGGCCAGAACCGTCTCGTGCGCGAAACGCGCCCGGAAGGCAATCGCACCGAGACCGTCTACTACGATCTCACGTGCAACAACGCTATACATCTTTGCTCTCACCGGCCAGCGACGATCACGCAATATCCGCGCCCTGGATCTGGCGATTCGGCCTCGACGCAAAAGTTTGCTTATCAGGGTGACCGGCTGGCATCCGTGACGGATGCGCGCGGCAACGTGACGGCGTTTTCCTATAACTACGCCGGGTTGCTCGACAGGATCACGAAACCCGCCGTAGGCGGTGCTTCGCCTGTCACGACCTTCACCTATGAGCAGGTGACGCCGCCCGGCAAAGCTGCGTTCCATCGACCGACGCGCGTGACCGAGAGGATCGACGCCGCACGTACGACGTCGACGACGACCCGTTACGCGGCGGACCATACGCCGGCCGTCGTGACGCAGGACGACACCGGTCAGCGCATCAATACCACGACGACCTTCGATGGCGAAGGGCGTCTTGTTTCGAGTCAGCGCGACGGGGCGCCGAAAGTCACCTATGCGTATGACAAGCGCGACAACGTCACGCGAACGAACGCGAGCCTGGTGAGCGCGGACGAAGTGATCGCCTATGACGCAAACAATCGCGAGATTCGACGCGGTGTTGCCGTCGCCGGTGGTGCGATGGTGACCTGCAAGCGCTATAACGCGATGGGCGACGTGGTGCGTGTGTGGGGACCGGCGAAGACGGCGAACGTATCGACTTGCCCGGCGGAAGCCGCGCCGACGCCGGTGACGGACACCGCGTACGACGATCATCATCGTTCGAGCCGCGTGACGCGATATCTGCCGCCGGCGGAAGGCGGCAATCGGGTGACGGAGACGACTTACCGGGCAGACGACAGCGTCAAGAGCATACGCAAGGCGGTGGGCACGGGGCTCCAGCAGGACTATGTGAGCTATGTCTACAACCCGAACGGCACGGTTGCTTTGACGACCGATGCGAAGGGCAACACGACCGTCAACCTGTACGACGGACATGATCGCCTGTTCCGCACGCACTATCCGCTGGATGGGTCGCCCGGCTTGGGGGACGCGAACAACTACGAGCAGTATGCGTGGGACGCGAGCGGGAACCTGACCGCGCTTCGCAAGCGCAATGGCCAGGTGGTGACGCAGAGCTTCGACGCGTTGAATCGTCTGGTTGCGCGTACGTTCCCGGGCGGCGTGGGCAACGTGCAGTACAGCTACGATTTGCGTGGCTTGAAGACTGCA
>NZ_CAJPGQ010000035.1:0-82923 GCF_905339595.1 Burkholderia sp. BCC1977 | reverse complement strand
GCGATCTTGCGGTCGGCCCGGTGCCGGGCACGGCCCTCGACCGTCCGGCCGGTTCGCGTTCATCCTTTCGGCGGATACCCGCGTGCGTCGGCGCCGCCTAAAGTGACCGGCAACGACACCCTTCCGGAGCACGACATGACACACCCGCACCCCCGTACGATCGCGATCACCGGCGCAGGCACCGGCATCGGCGCTGCGTGCGCGCGCCGCTTCGCCGCCCGCGGCGATCGGGTCGTACTGATCGGACGGCGTCGGGCGCCGCTCGACGCACTCGCCGCCGAGACGGGCGGCCTCGCGCTCGCCGGCGACGCCGCGAGCACGGCCGACTGGGCGCGCTTCCTGCCGGAGATCGCCGAGCGGTTCGGCCCCGTCGATGCGCTGGTCGCGTGCGCGGGCGGCCACGGCCTCGGCCGCGCGGACGAAACCGACGACGCGCAATGGCGCGACGCGATGCATGCGAACCTCGACACCGCGTTCGTCAGCGCACGCGCGTGCCTGCCCGACCTGATCGCGCAGCGCGGCAGCATCGTGCTGGTCGCGTCGATCGCCGCGCTGGCCGCCGGGCCCGGCGTATGCGGCTATACGGTCGGCAAGCATGCGCTGCTCGGGCTTGCGCGATCGCTTGCACGCGACTACGGGCCGCACGGCGTGCGCGCGAATGCGGTGTGCCCAGGCTGGGTCCGCACGCCGATGGCCGACGCGGAAATGGAACCGCTGATGTCCGCGCATGGCGACACGCTCGACGGCGCGTATGCACGCGTGAGTGCCGACGTGCCGCTGCGGCGCGCGGCCGATCCGGACGAAATCGCGGCCGTGTGCGCGTTCCTGGCCTCCCCCGACGCGTCGTTCGTGACCGGCGCGACGCTCGTCGCCGACGGCGGCGCAATGGTCGTCGATGTGCCGACGCTCGCGTTCGACACGCTTTGATGCATGGGGAGACGCCGTCCGCACGACGCATCTTCGCTGCACGGGAACGCATTGCCCACGTGTGCATCGTGACGGGCGGCCGCGCTTGCCCTCCGGCACGCGACCACCCGTCGCCTCGCCCGACGCACGCACCCCGCCCCACTCGTTTCGCGCCCCGGAAATCCGCTAACATCGACCGATCCCGCCGCCGCCGCGCGGCACTGCCTCACCGATCGGAATTCGATGAACATCCGGTTTCTTGAAACCTTCGTCTGGCTCGCGAAGCTGGAGAACTTCCGGCTCACGGCCGAGAAACTGCATACGACGCAGGCCGCCGTGTCGAGCCGCATCGCGTCGCTGGAAGAGGCGTTCGACGTACGGCTGTTCGACCGCAACACGCGCTCGGCCACGCTCACGCCCGCGGGCCGGCGCATGCTCGCGTACGCGGAGCGGATCGTGCGGCTCGACAGCGAGATGCGGCGCGACATCGACGCGGCGAGCGACGCGGGCCTGATCCGGATCGGCGTGATCGAGTCGATCGTGCACAGCTGGTTTCCGGCGCTGATGGCGCAATTGCGCGAGCGCTATCCGCGCCTCGACGTCGAGATCACGAGCGACACGACGCTGCACCTGATCCGCCTGCTGAGCACCGACGGCGTCGACCTGATCCTGCAGACCGACCCGGTGCCGGGCCCCGACTTCACGAACCTGCCGCTGTGCGAATTTCCGGTGCGCTGGGCGGCGAGCCCGCGTCTCGGGCTCGGCGGCGAACGGCTCGACGTCGCGCGGCTTGCCGCGTACCCGATCATCAGCTTCTCGCGCCACTCGGGGCCGCACGCGACGATCGAGCGGCTGTTCGCGGCCGTCGAACGGCCGGCCAGCATCAACTGCATCACGTCGGTCGCCGCGATGATCCGGCTCGTCGCCGACGGCTTCGGCGTGGCCGCGCTGCCGCCCGCGATCATCGGACGCGAACTGCAGGAAGGCGCGCTCGAACTGCTCGACGTCGAACCCGAATTCCCCGCGCTGCCGCTCGTCGCGTCGTATCGCACGCAGGGCCTGCCGGTCGCCGCGCGCATCGCGGAACTGGCGAGCGAAGTCGCGCGCGCGATGCCGGCGGCTGCCAGTCGTGCGAAGCCCGCCGCATCGGCACAGGCCGAGGCCGAGGCCGAAACCAAGACCAAGACCAAGACCAAGACCGACATCGTCGGCAAGTCCCCCGCCCGCCCGGCGAAAAAAACCCAACCCGCGCCGGCGCAACACACGCCGAAATCCGCATCGCCCGCCACCCCGGCGAAACGCCGGCCGCGCCGCTCATAAGAAAACCTGTTCACCGCGAATTTGTTTTCTTGTTGGACGGCCACGGCCCGTCTTCGGGACACTGCGGTTCCTGACACACCCCGTCACAAGGAACCCGCAATGTCCCGTCTTTCCCTTCCGCACGGCCAGCTCTGCGTCTGGACGGATATCGACTCCGCGCACGAAGCCGATTTCAACGCGTGGTACGACCGCGAACACATGCAGGAGCGTGTCGCGATTCCCGGCTTCACGCATGCGCGGCGGTTTCGCGCGACCGACGGCGGCCCGCGCAAGTACCTCGCGATGTACGTGACGGACACGCTCGACGTATTCCGCAGCGATGCCTACCGGCGCGCGTTCACGCAGCAGACCGCCTGGTCGCTCGCGAACTTCGAGCGCATGACGGGCACGCAGCGGCGTGTCGGCGACCTGACGATCGAGGCCGGCGACGGCGAAGGCATGCATCTCGCGCTGTTCGTGCTGCCGCCCGAGCGCATCGACGTGCCGCACCTGCGCGAACGCTTCGACGCGGCGCTGCGCGAACCCGGCATCCACGCGACCCGGCTGTTCCGCACCGCGCCGGACCTGTCCGCGCCGATCGGTGCAGAGGCGGCCGCGCGCCCGGTCGCCGACGCGCTCGTCCTGATCGAAGGCAGCGACGCCGTGGCCACGCGCCGCGTCGCCGCGGCCATTGCCGGTCACGACGACGTGCGCACCTTCGACCTGCTGTGGCGCGCCGCCGCGCCGCTGCCGGCTACCGGTCGCGACGCCGAAGCGAAACCGGCCGCCGCCGCGCTGCCGGCCTGAACGCCGACGGCGCCGCCGGCCGCGTCGTCCGTTATCCGCACGCGGCCGGCGCATCGGCCCCGCGCGTCACCCTGTCCTCCTTCACGACATGCCCGACACCATGAGCACTCTCGCCCAGCCCGCCGCCCACGCGCCCCGCCGCGTCCGCAACAGCCGACTCGCGACCGCGAGCATGATCGGCACGTCGCTCGAGTGGTACGACTTCACGATCTACAACACGCTCGCCGCGCTCGTCTTCAACCACCTGTTCTTTCCGTCGGTCGATCCGCTGGCCGGCACGATCCTCGCGTTCTCGACCTATGCGGTCGGCTATGTGTCGCGTCCGCTCGGCGGCTTCGTGTTCGGCAACCTCGGCGACCGCATCGGCCGCCGTGCGGTGCTGATGCTCACGCTCGTGCTGATGGGTGTCACGACCGCGCTGATGGGCGCGCTGCCGACCTATGCACAGGCCGGCATCCTGAGCCCGATCCTGCTCGTCGCGCTGCGCTTCGTGCAGGGCGTCGCGCTCGGCGGCGAATGGGCGGGCGCGGTGCTGCTGTCGGTCGAGCACGGCGACCAGAAACGGCGCGGATTGTCCGCGTCGTGGACGCAGGTCGGCCCGTCGTTCGGCACCTTGCTCGGCACCGGCTGCATCGCGCTCGTGACGCTCTCCACCACGTCCGACGCCTTCCTGTCGTGGGGCTGGCGCGTGCCGTTCGCGGCCAGCGCGCTGCTCGTCGTGTTCGGTTTCTGGCTGCGGCGCGGCGTCGACGAAACGCCGCAGTTCGAGCAGCTCGCCGAATCGCACGCAACTGCCGACGTGCCTGTCGCCGAAGTGCTGAAGTGCCACTGGCGGCGCCTGCTGATCGCCGGCGGCTCGCGGATCGGCTCCGACGTGCTGTACGCACTCATCGTCGTGTTCACGCTGACCTACGTGACGACCGTGCTGCACCTGTCGCGCCCGGTCGCGCTGACGGCCGTGATGGTCGGCACGGCCTGCAACGCGCTCGCGGTGCCGATGTTCGGCGCGCTGTCGGACCGCTTCGGACGCCGTCCGGTGTATCTCGCCGGCGCGCTCGCCGGGATCGTATGGGCGTTCGTGTTCTTCACGATGCTCGATTCGGCGCGGCCGGGTGCGATCGTCGCGGCGGTTGCGATCGGCCTCGTGATCCATGCGGTGATGTACGGCCCGCAAGGCGCGTTCGTCACCGAACAGTTCCCGACCCGCGTGCGTTATGCAGGCTCGTCGCTGGCCTACACGCTCGCCGGCATCGTCGGCGGCGGCTTCGCACCGCTCGTGATCGCCACGCTGTTCCGCCAGACGGGGACGACGACGGCCGTGTCGCTGTACGTCACCGCGGCGCTCGTCGTCACGTCGATCGCGCTGCTGGCCGCGCGCGAGACCGCGCACCGGCCGCTCGCGGATTGAGCCTCCCGGCCGATCGTTTCATTCATTCGCACTTCAAACGGATACCCGCATGCCAGCCCTGTCGTTCAACGTGATGTCCCTGCAAGGCGCACCCGCCCCTGTCGACGTCAAGATCGAACGCGTCGTGATCGCCGGCTGGGCCGGCCGCGATCCGGACGCGATCCGCGCGCACATCGACGAACTCGCGACGCTCGGCGTCGCGCCGCCGTCGACCACGCCGTGCTTCTATCGCGTGTCGTCCGCGCTGCTCACGCAGGCGCCGTCGATCGGCGTGCTCGGCGCGCGCTCGGGCGGCGAGATCGAGTGCGTGCTGATCGACAGCCCGGTCGGCACGCTGGTGACGGTCGGTTCCGATCATACGGATCGGGAAGTCGAGGCCTACGGCGTCGCGGTGTCGAAGCAGGTGTGCGCGAAGCCGCTCGGCCGCGATGCGTGGCGTCATGCGGACGTTGCCGAGCATTGGGACGCGATCGAGATGCGTTCGTGGCTGGTCAAGCCCGGCGGGGCGCGCGTCGCGTATCAGCACGGCGCCGTCAGCGGGCTGCTTGCGCCCGATGCGCTGTGGCACCGCTTCGACGACCGGCGCACGATGCCCGCGCGCTGCGCGATGTTCGGCGGCACGGTCGCCGTGCACGGCGCGATCGCGGCGATGGGCGACGGTGAGGCGTTCGAGATGGAACTCCACGATCCGGTGCTCGGGCGCAGCCTGCGGCACCGCTATGCGGTCGAGGTATTGCCGGTCGTCGCGTAATGGAGCGGTGGCGGGCGCACGGGCAATCAAGGACATGACCCGCATGCGGGCCCGTCACCCGCCCTCAGCGCGCGCCGTCATCGCAAGCACCCCAGCCCGGCCAGCGTCGCCTCCACCGCCGTATCGAGCGGCGTCGCCGGCTCGCGGCCCAGCACCGCCGTCACCCGCGCGTTGTCCATCCGGAGCGGCTCGCGCCACAGATAGCGCATCTCGAGCATCTCGCGCATCGTCGTGACGAACGGCGCCGCGACCCACACGAGCCACCACGGGAAACGCCGCACCGTCGGCCGCAATCCGTGCCGCTGCGCGACGCGGCGCACGGCCTGGGCCATCTGCGTGCCGTCCGCGTCCCAGTGACCGCCGAAGTGGAAGCGCGCGAACGGCTCCAGCGTGTCGCGTCGCTCGACCAGCTCGACCATCGTGCGCGCGACGTCCGGCAGGTACGCCCATTGATGGCCGACGCCCGGCCGGCCCGGCACGCTGATGGCCGCGACGGGCCGCCCGGCCTTGACCAGCCCCTGCCCGAACCAGTTGTTGCCCGCGTGCGCCCCGAAGAAATCACCGGCCCGCACGATGATCGTCCGGACGCCCTGCGCGGTCGCCGCCTGCAACCGCCGCTCCATCTCGACGCGGATCGTGCCCTTGCGCGTCAGCGGTTGCTGCGGCGCCTCTTCGCGCAACACCGGAAACGTGTCGGGGCCATAGTTGTAGACCGTCCCCGGCAGCACGACGGTCGCCTGCGCCACCGTCGCCGCCGCGATCGTGTTGTCTAGCATCGGCAGCACCTGCGTCGGCCAGTTCCGGTAGCCGGGCGGGTTCACCGCATGCACGATCACGCTGCAGCCGCGCGCCGCGCGAACCACCGCCTCGCGGTCGAGCGCGTCGCCGCGCAGCCACGCGATCCCGTCGCGCTCCACCGTCTCGGCGTCGAGCCCGCGCTTGAGCGCGCGCACCTGCCAGCCCGCATCGCGCAACTGACGCGCGACCTCGCCGCCGATGCCTCCGCTCGCGCCCAGCACGAGTGCCTGTCGTTGCGTCCCGCCTGCGTTCGCCGTCATTGCCGTTCTCCGTGAATGAACCGTTGTCCGCACGCATTCTGGCGCGGCGCCGCCTAACAAGGAATTGCCGAACCCAATCGATCGGCTATACATTTATGCATGGCTATCGATCTGAACTGGGAACGCTACCGCACCTTTCTCGCCGTGCTGACGGAAGGCTCGCTGTCGGGCGCGGCGCGCGCGCTCGGCATCACGCAGCCGACGGCCGGCCGCCACGTCGCGGCGCTCGAAGCCGCGTTCGGCCAGACACTGTTCACGCGCTCGCCGTCGGGGTTGCTGCCGACCGAGGCGGCGCTCGCGCTGCGCGGTCACGCCGAGGCGCTGCGCAGCGCGGCGGCCGCGTTCGAGCGCGCGGCCGCAAGCCACGGCGCGGGCGTGCGCGGCACCGTGCGGATCTCGGCCAGCGACGTGATCGCGGTCGAGGTGCTGCCGCCCATGCTTGCGCAGTTGCGGCGCGATCATCCGGGGCTCGTGATCGAACTGGTGCCGACCGACCGCATCCAGGACGTGCTGAACCGCGAGGCGGACATCGCGGTCCGGATGGCGCCGCCCGCGCAGGACGCACTCGTCGCGCGGCGCATCGGCGAGCTGGAAGTCGGGCTGTATGCGCGCGACGACTACCTGGCGCGCAACGGTACGCCGTCATCGACGGACGAACTCGCCCATCACGCGCTGATCGGCTTCGATACGGTCACGCCGTTCATCCGCGCCGCGGGGCGCGGGATGCCGCTGTGGAAGCGCGATGCGTTCGCGCTGCGCACCGACAGCAATCTCGCGCAGCTCGCGATGATGCGCGCGGGCTACGGGATCGGCTTCTGCCAGAACCGGCTCGCGCAACGCGACGCGCGGCTCGTGCGCGTGCTGCCGGACGGGCCTGCGATGAAACTGGAAACCTGGGTGGTCATGCACGAGGATCTGCGGACGAGCCCGCGTTGCCGGGCAACGTTCGATGTCCTGGTGCGAGGGTTGCTTGAGTATGTCGACGGCGAGCAAGTGTAACGGTTGCACGCAGGGAATGCCGCGTCACACCAGCAACTGCCTCGCCAGCACCTCTCTCGCCTGCGTCACTGCCCCCCTCCGGTTCGGACAATCCATGGCTGCCTGAGCAGAACGCGCGCGGTCAACGCAACGATTTCCTTATTCGGCGTTGTACAAGCCCTTGTAATCAAGGTGGCCAAACATGTACGAATATCCCACCGCATCTTGCAACCCTTCATTAAAGCCGGCCACCCACAGCGCCGCTGGCGCCCTTCTGATCGCCATACCAATGAAGTCCGGCTTTGCGATGCCCATCATGAGCAGGGATCGATTGAGGCCGAGCAGCATTAACGAGCCCGCACCGCCAAATAGGTAACCTCCGGCTCCTTGGAAGTAGACTGTCCCGCCTTCGAGACTCTTGGGGTCCGTCAGGTCTACACCTTTGAACGAATCCGTCAGGAAAAGTCTGCCAGTACTTATAAATTCGGCGGTAGCCCCCGTACCGCTCAAGGAATCATTCTTTATCACTATTCTCGGAAGAGATAATTTTGAAAATTTGACAAGTGAAGCCAAAGCAACGGACCTTCCGATTCCAAATCCAGCGTAAACATATCGATGCGATTCGCCTTGAACATCGCTGAGCGCAAACATACCAGCCTCGGAGTTGAATGGACCATAACCAGCCGTGGAACCAGCACTTGTATTAAATTTCCACTGACTCCTTCTTAAAATCATTTTTCGAGATCCTCTCTAAACTGCACACCCCGAAATCCCGCGATCAAAGTAACTATCACCAGAAATGCCAATAGCAATATGTAATCCCAGTGATCCGCAAAGGTGTCAATCGTTACCGACCCTTCCGGGTCGTCGCGGTAGTAACGTACCTGCGTGGATTGACCGATCTCCAAATTCCACCATGAGCTCACTGAAATTTCGTAATGCCGTCCGTCGTGCACATCGAATGCAATCACAGGATGGTGCTTACCGAATTCGAAATGAGCCACCTTTCCGGTAGCAACTTCCGAGGTCGAGAGGAAATGAATATTCGAAATTACACAGTAGGCCGTTACGAGAGCGAGAACACCTCCGATCACCAACGCAAAATAATTTCGTCGCTTCATCGATCTCGGTTCTCTTTGATGTCAAAGCTTGCCGTGACGGTCCCTGCGCTTCCACCCAAGCTGCCCTGCAAAGTGTATTCTTGCTTGACTCGCGAAAATGAAAGACTCACGTGCTCACAATAGCTGCTTTCAGCAACAATCGGCTGTACCTCTGTGATCACGACATCTTCCATTGTAATTTTCAGGAAATCCAACGGTGTTCCACCAGACTTTCTGGCCGTCAGCACGACCTTAGGAATATGCCGCCCCGTCAGACAATAGCGCATAAGGTTAGGACTTGCCCGATCAATTTGATGAATAAATTCCAGATCGCTAATTGTTGCCTTACCAGCCCCACCACCCGACCCGGAAAACATCGACGATTGCTGAGATATCTTCCATCTCCATCCATCTATTTGAATCTCGTCCCGATGAAACTCATCCTGCGATTCACCAGAAATCCCATCAATCTTGACAAACATATCCGACATGGTGCCTCCAGACACAACAACGCCCAAAATTTGACAAATCCGTAATAGTCAAATCGCACGACACTACCATGTCGCCGCTCCCATTCATCTCAATATTGTCGAGACAAAAGATAGCGACAGAATGGATGGGCGAATGTGAAATCATCGCAATAGCTTCACAAGCAAGCCATGCTCCGGCTCGAAATCCACCCGCGCCAATCGGTGCGCACCGGCAGTTGATCGGCAGCTCACTGCATTGCACCGGTTGGCACGACAAGCACGACGGACATGGGACATCTGGATTCGAACAATCTTCGGACCTGCACTGCTCGACAACATGATGCGACCGAGATCGCAGCCTCCAATAGATCGACTTCGATCAGGTCGCAGCCAATGACAGTGCAGGCCGTTGCGTCGATGCGCCCGACGTACGTCACATGCAGTCGATTCAAGTGTTGGAGTGGATCAGTGCCGCATTCGAGCGATTAATCTAATTCGGCAACCTCATATCTTTTTATTCGGCAATCATCGCCGGTGAATCGTGACCTTGGGTCGGACTTCGCCTCCCTGTATTCAGGCGTAGCCCGTCAATCCAGTGAGGCAGATACGAGTGAGTAGACACGATGACGCGGGTGGCAGACTGCAGTTGAAGCCCAATCCGGCCGGCCACCCGCCCCTGCCACCGCCTCGCGCATTGAGAAGAAAGCGTGCGGCAGATGTCCGGCCCGCCGAACCAAACGTGCGGGCTTACGCATTTCAGACCGGCAAGCCTGAACCGTCACCCGGCTCGAAGCCGCTTCACATCAGCAACTGCCGCGACAGCACCTCGCGCGCTTGCGTGACCGTCTCGCGTTCACCCGGCATTGGCGGCGTCAGCGAAAACACCGCGTCGGGCAGCGCCGGCAGCCGATATTTCGCGCCGAGCCGCACGAGCCCCTCGCCAATCGCCGACGTGCACAGGCAGCCGACGCCGAGCCCCGCCGCCAGCATCGACTGCAGCCCCGCGACGCCCGACGCGCTGTGCACGAGCACGTACGGCGCGTGCTGCGCGTCGAGCGAGCGCACCGCGATCTGATGCATCATGCAGTCGTCCGGCAGCAACACGAGCGGCAACGGCTCGGGCAACTGCTCGGCGAGCGCGGGCGACGCGACCCACGACAGCGGCTCGCGCCGCAGCACCCAGCGCGTATCGGCCGACGCGGGCCGGAACGGGCCGCTCGACAGGTTCATCACGACGCCGAGATCGATCTGCCCGCGCGCATGGGCAGCTTCGATCTCCGCGCTCTTCATCGCGCTCACGTGCAGGCTCAGTTGCGGGTAGCACTCGCGCAACCGCGCGAGCAGACCCGCGACTTCATGCGTCCGGTAGTAGTCGGTGATCGCGACGCGCAGCTCGCCCTTGATCGCCTGCCCGCGCACTTCGTCGAACGCGGCCTCGTTCAGCGCCACGATGCGCCGCGCATGCTGCAGCAGGCGCGCGCCGGCCGGCGTCGGCTCGACGCCGCGCTTACTGCGCACGAACAGCGGCACGCCGGCGCGCGACTCGAGCTTGCGCACCTGCTCGCTGACCGTCGACTGTGACAGATGCAGCAGCGGCGCGGCCGCCGTAAGGCTGCCCGCATCCGCCACCGCCGCGAACGTGCGTAATTGATCCAGGTCGAAACCGCGCATCGCCCCCTCCATCCATCGAATAACCCGATGGATGCTACCACCAATTCCCGCTTTTCCGATTCATCGGCGATCCGCAGAATATCGGTTCAACGGCCGGCCTGAAGCCCGTTTCGACTGGATTCGGCATGCGTTGCGGCCCTCATTCTTCCAGACCTTCGTTCATGACCGACAACACCCTTGCCCCCTGCGTGCCGGCCGGCGCGGCCGCCGCGGCACCGCCGCGCAGCCATCACGGCTGGGCGCTGGTGGTCCTGCTGGTCGGCGCCATTCTGCCGCCGCTCGACTACTTCATCGTGAATCTCGCGCTGCCGGCCATTCGCGACGGCATCGGCGCGCGGCCGGCCGAGCTGCAGCTCGTCGTGTCGGCCTACGCGTGCGCGAACGCGGTCGTGCAGATCACCGGCGGGCGTCTCGGCGACCTGTACGGCCGCAGGCGGATGTTCATGATCGGGATGGCCGGCTTCGTCGTCGCGTCGGCGCTGTGCGGGCTCGCCGGCAGCGGCGCGGTGCTGGTCGGCGGCCGCGTGCTGCAGGGCCTGTTCGCCGCGATCCTCGCGCCGCAGGTGCTCGCGACGATCCGCAGCGTGTTCAGCCCGCAGGAGCAGGTGCGCGTGATGGGCTTCTACGGTTTCGTGTTCGGCCTCGCGGCCGTGATCGGCCAGCTCGGCGGCGGCGCACTGATCAGCCTGCATCCGTTCGGGCTCGGCTGGCGCGCGATCTTCCTCGTCAATGTGCCGATCGGCATCCTCGCGCTGCTCGGCAGCTGGCGCTTCATCCCGGAAAGCCGGCCGCCGCGCGGCCAGCGCATCGACGTGCCCGGCACGGTGCTGCTGTCGCTGTTCCTGCTGATGCTGGTCTATCCGCTCACGCACGGGCGCGAGGCGGGCTGGCCGCTGTGGATGATCGCGTGCGTCGTCGGTGCGCTGCCGATGCTCGGCGCGCTGCTGGCGGTCGAAGCGCGCCGGCTCGCCGGCGGCCGCGATCCGCTGCTCGACGTGCGCCTGCTGCGCAACCCGGTCGTCGCGCTCGGGCTCACGCTCGCGTTCCTGTTCTACATGCTGAGTGCGTTCTTCCTGAGCTACGGCATCTATCTGCAGGGCTGCCTGAACTGGTCGCCGCTCGCGTCGGGGCTGGCGATCCTGCCGCTCGGCATCGGCTTCCTCGCGAGCCCGCTGCTGATGCCGCACCTCGTCGAGCGGTTCGGCGGCTATCGCGTGCTCACGCTCGGCTTCGCGATGCTCGCGACTGGCGTCGCGACCGCCGCCGCACTGGCCGGCGAACACGCGCCCGGCCCGGGCTTCCATGCGGGTATCGTGGCGATCGGCATCGGGCAAGGCCTCGTGCTGCCGTCGATCGTGCGCATCGTGCTCGCGGAAGTCGACGCGGCGCGCGCCGGGGTCACATCCGGCATGGTCACCGCGATGCTGCAGATCGGCGCGGCCGTCGGCGCCGCGACGCTGGGCGGGCTGTTCTTCGCGCGACTCGGCGCGCAGCCGGGTGCGCTCGACTACGTGCAGGGGTTCAGGACGGCGATGTGGGCGCTGGCGGCCGTGCTGCTGGTATGCGTCGCGTTGTCGGCCGCGTTGGGGCCGATGCATCGGCGGGTGCGGGCCACCGCGTGACGACGCCGGCCCGGGCACACCTCGCCGGCAGCGAATCGGCGCATGCGCGGCGGCCTGCCGGCATCGGACTCACGGGTGATACTTGCGTTGCGCGTACCGCGCTTCCCATTCGGCCAGTTCGACGCGATAGCGCGCGAGCGCTTCGTCGTACAGGTCGAACACGCACGGCGAGCAGCCGCTGTTGCAGCAGTCTTCCAGTTCGGGTTGTTCGGGCGGGGTCGGACGCGGATCGTCGGCGAGCGTATCCACGGAGGCGGGCTTGGTCACGGCTTCAGTCACATGATGTCGAACGCCCAGTATAAGGTGACGGTCAGCGGCATGCAGGCACGCAGCCGCGCATCCACACCCGACAGACCGGAGTCGCGCCATGGCCGAAGCAGTGAATCCGCCGGACCTCTGGGCGCCGTTCGGCGCCTTCTCGATGGCCGTGATCCAGGGCGACGGCCGGATCGTTCATCTGAAGGGGCAGGTCGCACTCGACCGGGACGGGCACGTCGTCGGTGCCGGCGACATGCGCGCACAGGTCCGGCAAACGCTCGACAACATTCGCGACGTGCTCGCCGCGCTGGGCGGGCAGATGCAGGACGTGATCTCGCTGGTTCACTACGCGACCGACATCGACGCGTTCATGCAGGCCGGCGACATCCGCAAGACGTTCTTCGCCGAACCCTATCCCGTGACGACGACCGTCCAGGTCGAGCGTCTCTACCGTCCTGATCTGCTGATCGAAATCGCGGCGATCGCGGAAATTCCGCGTGCGCGCTTTCGCATGCCCTGACGTCGTACTCGAGTGCGATAGCCGGCCCCCCCGCTACGCTACGCGACCGCTCACCGGAATCGATGCGCCGGTGATCGCCTGCGCGTCGGCCGACAGCAGGAACCCGATCGTCGCCGCGAGTTGTTCGGGCCGGACCCAGCGCGTGAAATCCGCATCGGGCATGTCCGCACGGTTCGGCGGCGTGTCGATGATGCTCGGCAGCAGCGCGTTCACGGTCACGCCGCGATCGAGCAGTTCCGCCGCCAGCGCCTCGGTGAGCCGCGCGACGCCCGCCTTCGCGGCCGCATACGCGCCCATCCCGGCGCCGGCCTTGAACGCCGCGCCCGCGCCGATGTTGACGATGCGGCCGGCCGGGCTCGCCACCAGATACGGCAGCGCGGCCTTCGACGCATTCAGCGCCGTCTTCACGTTCAGTTCGTACATGCGGTCCCACGTGGCCGCGTCGCCGTCGGCGATCGTCTGCCACACGAACGCGCCTGCGATGTTCAGCAGCGCGTCGACCCGGCCGAATTCGCGATTCACGGTTTCAAGCGCACGCGCAGCCGCCTGCGGATCGACGAGATCGATGCCGCCGATGCGCAGCGCGTCGGCCGGCACGCCGGGCAACGCCTGCGCATCCGGCGCCGCGCCGCGGCCGATCAGCGCGACGCCCGCGCCGCGCTGGCCGAGCCAGGCGGCCGTGGCGACGCCGAGATGGCCGAATCCGCCGGTGATCGCGACTGCCTTGCCTTTCAGGTCGTGTTCCATCGATGTGCTCTCCTGGGTCGAGGGGGATTGGATGATACGCGGTTCGGGGCGATGCGGGCCGCGACACGGACGTGCCTGGCCGGCGTTTCGACAGCGTAGCGCCGTTCACGCTTCCGTGCGCACGGCAACAAACGCGTCACCACCGACGCGGTCGCTCGATTGATCCGCAGCCGTGAAGGCGCACACCGCGCATGACGGTGGATGGTGGATGGTGGACAGCGAGCGGTGGGCGGCGGACGACCGTGCATAATGCGCGCTCACGGTGCGCCGCGCGGTGCCCCGTGAGCGCGCCGTGCCCTTGAACGGCCCGCGCCGTTTCCGTCTCCCCAAACCCGAACCTCAACCCGCCCATCCCATGCAAGTACTCGTCGTTGGCACCGGCAAGCTGGCAACCGAACTGCTCGGCTCGCACCGGCTCGATCCGGCAATCTGTCGCGTGATGGCCTGGTCGGACCACGCGCGCGACCAGACGCGTTCGATCGTCGTGCACGCCGGATCCGGTCGCGAGCTGCCTGCCGCGATCGAATTCTGCCGCGCAACGGGCTCGCCGCTCGTCGAACTGTCCACCGGCTCCGAGCTCGAAGCCGGATCGCATGCCTTCCCCGTCGTGCTCTGTCCGAATACGAACATCCTGATGCTCAAGTTCATGAGCATGCTGGAAACCAGCGGCCATCTGTTTCGCGACTGCCACATCAGCGTGACGGAATCGCACCAGGCCAGCAAGACGTCCGTGCCCGGCACCGCGGTCGGTATCGGTCAGTCGCTCGGCGTTCCGGCCCAGGACATCCGCTCCGTGCGCGACCCCGGCGAACAGCGCGACGCCCTGCAGATTCCCGACGATCAGCTCGGCCGCCATGCGTTCCACCGGATCCGCATCGAGGACGGCGCATGCAGCCTGCAGTTCGAATCGCGCGTGTACGGCGCGTCGCCTTACGCGGATGGCGTGTCGCGAATCGTCGAGGCCGTCCGGCAGCACGAACTCGAACCTCGCCGATACTCGATCGTGGAGTTCATTCACAACGGCTGGCTGTAGGCGCGACGGTGCGCGGGTCGGGCGACGACGCCCCGCCCGTGCATTCGACGGCCGCGATCGCGCACGCGGCTCTCACCCGTCGCCCAGCACGGCCCCGCTCTCCGGCAACGTCGCGCCGCCGTCGACGACGATCGTCTGACCGGTGATGTACGCCGCATCGGCCGACGCGAGAAACAGCATCGCGTTCGCGATGTCCTCTGGCTCGCCCAGCCGCGCGAGCGGAATGTCGCGCGCAATCTGCGCGGCGACCGCCGCATCGCCGAGATTGCCGGCCGCCGGCGTGCGGATCATCCCCGGCTCGACGCCGTTGACCGTCACGTTGCGGCACGCGAGTTCGAGCGCCGCCGCGCGGATGAAGCCGTTCACGCCGGCCTTCGACGCCGCGTAATGCGCGAGCCCCGGATAGACGACGCGCGGCCCGGTCACCGACGACGTCACGAGCAGCCGCCCCGCTCCCGCACGCTCGAATGCCGGCAGCGCGGCCTGTGCGAGCCAGAACAGCGCCGACAGGTTGACCGCCAGCGTGCGCTCGAGCATCGGCTCGTCGATCTGCGCAAACGGAGTCAGCGGGAAGTACGCGGCATTGTGAACGACGACGTCGAGCCGGCCGCCGTCGCGCTCGACCGCCGCGACGAGCGCGCCGAGTTCGTCGCGGCTCGCGGCGTCGACACGATACGCGCGCGCATCACCACCCGCGCTGGCGAGTGCGTCCGCCTGCCCGGCAGCGGCATCGCCGTTGAGATCCGCGAGCGCGACGAACGCATCGGATTCCGCGAAACGGCGCGCGATTGCCGCGCCGATCCCCTGCGCGGCGCCCGTGACGAGCACGACGCGTCCGCTGAAATCCGCGCGCAGACGGCCGCTGCCCGGCACGGCGTTCATTGCTGCGCCCCGCCACCGAGCGGATGCACGGTTTCGTTCAGCACCTGCGCATGCGCGCCGATCGGGAAGTTCGACAGCGTGCCGAAATCGCCGCCCTGATAGCCGAAGATCTTGCCGTCGGTCTTGCGTTGCGCGAGGTCGATCAGCACGACGCCGAGCGTCGGCACCACCTTCTCGCGCCACACGAACAGATACAGTTGCTCTGCAATCCTGAAGTAATGGCAGCGATCCACGTCCGCCAGCCCGCCTTCGACGCCCTGCAGGCACTGCCATGCGTAGAAGTTCTCGTTCAGGTAGATGTGCTCGTAGCATTCGGTCGGGCTGTAGCGGTACATCGTCCGCTTGCCGATCAGTTCGCGCGTGGGCCCGTGCAGCGGGCCCGGCTGCGCATGGCCGCCGAGCGCGCCGTGCCGGAATGCCGCGTCGACGCCCGTCAGCGGCAGCCCGCGCGCGACCCTCGTGAACGCGTCGATGTGCGTATCGACTTCGGTCGGCAGCGTGCCGATCACCGACGTCCACACGCCGTTGCCGACGTCGATCACGAGGCTGACCGACGTCGCGCGCGCCACCGGATCGATGTAGTCGACGAAGTACAGGTCGTCGCGCAGCCGCGTGACCCGGCACGGCGCACGGCCGCCCGTGTCGGTCGCCGCGTCGCGCCATTGCAGCGCGCCCGCCTCGAACGTATAGACGCGCCATGCGCCCGCTGCGTCGCCGAGGGCCACCGACCGCCCGACGAGCGCGTTCACGGGCGCGAGGATGTTCGCGTCCGGCGCGAAGCCGTCCGCGAGCGCGCCAACCTGGATGAATACCGGATCCTGTCGTTCCACCTGCCGTCTCCTGCGCAGCTTCAGGCCCGGCGGGCCGTGTACGCTGCTCATGTGCACATGGTGCGGGCTGCGCGCGCCGCGCGGTATCGGCCAAAAGGATGAAGGGCGCGCGGCGCCGGAACGCGCTACAGTGCACGTGATCCGCGCCGCTGCCGGCGCGAGGAGCGCCCATGCACCGTGTCACCCATTACCGTCGGACCGATGAAGGCATCGAGGCGATCAGCCTCGAGTCCGACCGCACGTTTCCGCGGCACGCGCACGACGAATTCGGGGTCGGCGTGATCGTCAGCGGCGCGCACCGGTCCTGGAGCGGTCGCGGGCAGGTCGACGCGCTGGCCGGCGACGCGATCATGGTCAATCCGGGCGAGATGCACGACGGCATGCCGATCGAGACGGGCACGGGCCGGCGCTGGCGGATGCTGTACCTCGCACCCGCGCTGGTCGCGGGCGTCGCGGCGGAAGAAGGCCTCGGCGGTGTCGAGCTCGCGCATCCGGCCGTGCGCGACGCACGGCTCGCGGCCGCGTTCGGCCGGTTGCATGCACGGATCGTCGCAGGAGAGGCGCCGCCGCTCGCCCGCGACGAGGCGCTCGTGACGCTGGTCGCCGGGTTGCTCGCGCGGCATTCGAACCGCGCGCGGCCGGCCACAGGCGTCGCGCCGGCGATCCGCGTGGCCCGCGAGCGGCTCGATGCGGCGCCCGCCGCCCCCGTCTCGCTGGCCGAACTCGCCGGCCTGAGCGGCGTGAGCCGCTTCCAGCTGCTGCGCGGGTTCGCGCGCGAACTCGGCATCACGCCGCACGCGTATCTGGTGCAGTCGCGCACGCGGCTGGCGCGCGCCCTGCTCGCGAGCGGCCGGCCGATCGCGGATGCCGCGGCCGAAGCCGGCTTTGCCGACCAGAGCCACCTGACACGCGCGTTCGCGCGCCAGTTCGGGATCACGCCGGGACGATTCACGCAGGCGGGCTGACGGGCTTCGCGGTCCCGGCGCGGCCGCCAGCTGCGCGACGATGTCGATCGTTTCCGTTCGGCGGCAACGGCTCTGGATGGCGGCGTGACCGGTCATCCTGAAACACATCACGCCGTGCCGCTCCGCTCACCGACGCCGCTGCAATTTCGTTCAAGACGCGCACACCGCCGCACGCGATGATGCGGCGCATGAAAACACGACTGATCGGCTATCTCTATCTTGCCGCCGCGATGGCGGGCGTCGGCAGCACCGTCATCGCGAGCCGGCTCGCGGCCGACGGCCTGCCGCCGTTCGCGGCCACCGCGCTGCGCTTCCTGATCGCAACCCCGTTGCTGTTCGCACTGATGCGTGTGCAACGGATGCGATGGCCGCGCATCTCGGCACGCGACGCCGTGCTGCTGGTCGTCCAGGCCGCGGCGGGCGGTGTCGGCTATACGGTGCTGCTGATCAGCGGAACGAAGCTGTCGTCGCCCGTCGATGCCGGCGTGATGCTCGGCACGCTGCCGGCGATGTCGACACTGATCGCGGCGGTCGTGCTGCGCGAGCGGCAGACGCCGCGCGACTGGGGCGCGGCCGCGCTTGCCACCGCCGGCGTGCTGTTCGTCACGTTCGCGCCCGGCCACGCCATGCCGTCGCTCCGGACGCTCGCCGGCGACGCGCTGGTGCTGGCCGCCGTCGCATGCGAGGCCGTGTTCATCCTGCTCAACCGGCGGCTGTCGGCGCCGTTGCCGCCGCTCGCGCTGTCGACGGCGATGTCGGGCCTCGGCTTCGTGCTCGCGCTGGTGCCGGCCGCGTTCGAATGGCACGCGCTGGCGACCGGCTGGAACGTCGGCGCGGTGTCGGCGATCGCGTACTACGCACTGGTGCCGACCGTGCTCGGCTATCTGTGCTGGTATGCCGGTTCGGCGCGCACGAGCGGCACCGAAGCCGCGCTGTTCACGGCGGTCGCGCCGGTCTCGGCCGTGCTGTTCGCGGTCGCGCTGTTCGGCGAGACGCTCGGCGGCACGCGACTGCTCGGTATCGCGCTGGTCGTCGCGGGGATGCTGGTGGGGGCGACGCGGCGGCGCGAAACGCCATCACGCGAAACGGACGCACGGTCGAGGTCGCCAGTGCAACCGGCGGCACCCACATTGACCGTCATCGATTGAGCGGCGTGAGCTGCGTGATCGGCGTGAGCGACGACTGTAGGAATGTGTCCGCACGCGGCAAAATCGTTGCGCACTGTCGTGCAAGATGCAATATTCGCGTGGCCGGGCCATTCGACAACCACCGAACAATAATTCGCATCGCCATGAACAAGAAGGAAGCCAAGACAAGAATCGCGGCGCTGCTGTCCGCGGGCACGAGGAAAGCCGACGTGCTGGCCGCGCTGGCCGGACAGGGCCTCAAGGATCGCGTGCTCGCGCGCCTGATCGCGTCGCGCCCCGATCCCGCGCTGTGCAGGAAGAACAAGGTGCATACCCGGGTCCTGATCGCGCTCGGCATCGCGCAGTTGGCGATCAGCCTCGCGCTCGCCTATCTCCTCCTGGTGGACGGACTCAGCATGGTTGCCGCGGTGCTGTTCCTCGCACTGACGGTGCCGCTGTCGCTGCTGTTCATCTGGGGCTTCGCGACCCATCGCGTCGGCGCGTATCACGCGTTCATCATTCTGTCGCTGCTGCAACTCCCGAAGACCATCGCCGATCTCGGCCGCGATCCGTCGGCCGCGCTGCCGACGCTCGCGGTGACGGTCATCCTGGTCGGCTACGTATGGTTCGTCCGCAACCGGCTGTTCCCCGACTTCGGCTGGTTCACGCCGCGCAAGGTCGAAGGCCGTTACGCGTTCGTGGAAAGCGCCTGACGCCGCCACCTTCACCGCGCACCATGAAAAAGGCGCCGGGCCGCCCCGCAATCGCGGGACGGCCCGGCGCCTTCTGCATTCCGGAACCCGGCGGCTTACTTGGCCTTCTCAGCCGTATCGCTGATTGCCTGGCCACCCTTCGAAATGTCCTGTCCCATGCCTGCAACGGTATTGCAACCCGCGAGCGCGGCGGTCACCACCAGCAGCACTGCAGCAATCGTACGCGTCATGCTCATTCTCCTTCGAGTCAACATGCCCGACCGGGCGAATCGTATGCGGCGTGGCGCCCTGCGGCGCGCAGGACACGGGGCCTGACCTGATTATACGGAGACAACCGCCGCGCGCCAGTGTTGACCGAGCCGGTGTCACGCAGGCTATACAGACGCTTCGAGCAGATTTTCCTTGACTTCGGCCACCCGCGAACTAATATACGCACCGCGTATATTTCTCATCAGGTGCCGCCGATGACCGTTCCCCAGCAAGCCTTCCTGCGCGACGCGATGCGCCGCCTCAACATGACCCGCGAAGCGTTCGCGAACCGCATCGGCGTAAGCCGCCGTGCGCTGGACACGTGGCTGTTGCCCGACGACTCGCAGGAATCGCGCGGGATGCCCGAGATCGTCGAGCGCTTCGTGTCGGAAATCGTCGAACGCTCGGCGCCGGATGGTGGAGACTATACGCAAAGCGTAGACAAACAGGGGCTCGCGAAGCAATTCCTGTTCGAAGGCAAGCCGCAGCTGATTTCCGTGGACCAGTTCTCGCGGGATTCGGTCGAGGCGCTGTTCCGCGTCGCCGACGTGATGCAGCCGATCGCGCGCCGCCACAAGATCTCGCGCGTGCTCGAAGGCGCGGTGCTCGGCAACCTGTTCTTCGAGGCCAGCACGCGCACCCGCGTGTCGTTCGGCGCGGCCTTCTGCCGGCTCGGCGGCTCGGTGTGCGACACGACCGGCTTCACGTTCTCGTCGATGGCCAAGGGCGAATCGATCTACGACACGAGCCGCGTGATGGCCGGCTACGTCGACGCGCTCGTGATCCGCCACCCGGAGAAAGGCTCGGTTGCCGAATTCGCGCGCGCGACCAACCTGCCGGTGATCAACGGCGGCGACGGCCCGGGCGAGCACCCGAGCCAGGCCCTGCTGGATCTCTATACGATCCAGCGCGAGTTCTCGCGGCTCGGCAAGATCGTCGACGGCGCGCATATCGCGCTCGTCGGCGACCTGAAATACGGCCGCACCGTGCACTCGCTCGTCAAGCTGCTCGCGCTGTACCGCGGGCTGAAGTTCACGCTCGTGTCGCCGCCGACGCTCGAAATGCCCGCGTACATCATCGACCAGATCGCGACGAACGGCCACGTGATCGAGCAGACGAACGACCTCGCGGCCGGCCTGCGCGGCGCGGACGTCGTCTATGCGACGCGGATCCAGAAGGAGCGCTTCACCGACGAGTCGTTCGAGGGCTATACGCCGGATTTCCAGATCAACCAGGCGCTCGTCGACTCCGTCTGCAAGACCGACACGCTGATCATGCACCCGCTGCCGCGCGACAGCCGGCCCGGTGCGAACGACCTGTCGGTCGACCTGAACCGCGATCCGCGCCTCGCGATCTTCCGGCAGACCGACAACGGCATTCCGGTGCGCATGGCGATCTTCGCGGTGCTGCTCGGCGTCGAGAATCTCGTCCAGCATTCGATGCGCGACGCGACGTGGCGCCCGCCGGCGTACCTCGGGCCGGAGGATGCGGTGTTTCACGGGATCGATTGACCCGCATCCGGTGTCGCGCGGCTGGACTTGAGATTGCCTCAGGTCAAGGGCCGCGCGCCGAAGCCACGCACAACGCGCCGTCTTGCACGGCGCGTTTTCATTTTCGACGCGGGAGATGCGGGAGATGCGGGAGCAGCCGGCCGGGCGTTAGCGGGCCCACGGGTCGATCACGCGCAGGCCCGCCGCCTCGAACGGCGCGACATCGCGCGTGGCCACGATCAAGCCGTTCGCCGCGGCAGTCGCGGCGATAAAGCCATCGGCAGACGCCATCGCGTTGCCGGCAGCACGAGCCTTCGAACGAAGGCTTGCATACGCTTTACTCGCCTCATCGTCGAACGGCAGGATCCGGCCGCGAAACAGCGGCACGACACGCTGTTCGATGCTTTGGTGCAGCCAGTCCCGCCTTCGACCTTCCGGCAAGGCGGCCACGCCGAATCGCATTTCGGCAAGACTGATCGCGGCAAGGAACAGCGTCTCGACGTTCTGCGCGTCGAGCCATTCGATCACGGCCACGCTCGGCTCGCGCCGCAGCGGCTCGGAAATGACGTTGGTATCGACCAGGATCATTCGAAGCTCATCGGATCGGTTGGCGACCGGTCGCGCGGAACCTCGAAATCGATGCCGCCGGCCGCTCGCCCGATGTCGGCCAGCAGCGTTCCCAGCTTGGGCCGCCCGCCGGGCCGAACGGCCTGCTCGAGGATGTCGCGCACCTCGGCTTCGGTACTGCGGCCATGTTGCGCCGCACGGATTCGAAGCGCGCGATGCACCTCGTCTGGCAAATTTCGGACAGTGATCACGGGCATGATGCGCCTCACCACGTTTGCTTTCAATGCAGTCATTTTATCACCATGCTGTCACTTGGAACGAATGAAGACGCAACCACTGTAGCCCGCCTGCCAAGCCCTTCACACTCGGCCATTCGGCCATATTCCCCCGCCCCGCAAGCCTTCAAGCCCTCTGCAACATTCGTCAACATTTCCAGATGAAATGCGAACAAGAACGCTTCTCATTTAACAAGAAATTACATAGAATGCCGGCTGAAAACAAACTGTAATAATTCCCGGCGGCATGCACATTTCCGTAGTGCGTCGTTCCCGGGGCCACACTGCGAGGTCGAAGCGCACCATGAAGTCCCGTCCTGAAGAGCAGAAGCTCGGCAAATTCACCACCCTGTGCAGCGTGCTCGCCGCGAGCCCTGCGTTCGCCGACGGCACGCCGCCGCCCGCCCCGGTCAGCACCGAAGGCCATCTCGCGCCGATCGAGGTCCAGGGCAAGGCCGAGCACAGCTACAAGGCCGACTTTTCCGCATCCACGAAATTCACCGCGCCGCTCGTCGACACGCCGAAGTCGGTGACCGTGATCCCGCAGGAGCTGATCCAGAACAGCGGTGCGGCAACGTTGACCGAAGCGCTGCGCACCGTGCCCGGCATCACGTTCGGCGCCGGCGAAGGCGGCAACCCGCTCGGCGATCGTCCGTTCATCCGCGGCTACGACACCCAGGGCAGCATGTTCGTCGACGGGATGCGCGACACGGGCGCGACCACGCGCGAGATCTTCAACACCGAGCGCGTCGAGATCACCAAGGGCTCCGACGGCGCGTACGGCGGCCGCGGCGGCGCGGGCGGCAGCATCAACCTGATCACGAAGGCGCCGCACCTCGGCACGTCGGCCGCCGCGAGCGCGGGTTTCGGCACCGACCGCTATCGCCGCTTCACGGCCGACGGCAACTGGCAGTTCGCCGATCACGCGGCGTTCCGCCTGAACCTGATGAGCCACAACAACGACGTCGCCGGCCGCGACGTCGTCAACAACGAGCGCTGGGGCGTCGCGCCGTCGATCGCGTTCGGCCTCGGCACGCCGACGCGCGTGACCGCGAGCTACTACCACCTGTCGACCGACGACATGCCCGACGGCGGCATTCCGTACTTCTACACGACGTCGAACAAGCCCGCGAACGTCGGCACGATCTACCCGGCGCCCGTCGACCGCCACAACTTCTACGGCCTGATCGACCGCGACTTCCGCAAGACCACGTCGGACATCAGCACGATCAAGATCGAGCACGACATCACGCCGAATCTGACGGTGCGCAACACCACGCGCTACACGGAATCGACGCAGGACTACATCTGGACGCAGCCCGACGACAGCCAGGGCAACGTGGTCAACGGCAAGGTCTGGCGCCGCAACAACAACCGCAACAGCTCGATCAACAGCCTCGCGAACCTGACCGAACTGTTCGGCGAATTCCGTACCGGCCCGTTCAAGCACAGCTTCACGACCGGCATCGAGCTGTCGCGCGAATGGGGCAAGCGCGATTCGTACACGGTCGCGACCGACAAGGGCACGATCTGCCAGAAAGGCATCGGCGCGCCGTCCGGCTACAACTGCACGAGCCTGTGGTCGCCGAATCCGAACGATCCGTGGGCCGGTTCCGTCACGCGCAACAACGACTATGCGCATGCGCGCACCACGACCAAGTCGATCTACGGTTTCGACACGATCGAGCTCACGCCGCATTGGCAGGTGAACGCCGGCGTGCGCGTCGACGACTACTCGACCCGCTTCACCGACACCCAGGCGAACGGCGGCAAGACCACCACGCGCGACGACACGCTCTTCAACTGGCAAGCCGGCCTCGTGTTCAAGCCCGCGCAGAACGGCAGCATCTACGCGTCGTATGCGACGTCGTCGACGCCGGCCGGCATGCTGCTCGGCGAAGGCAGCGAAACGCAGTCGCTCACGCCGGGCCGCGGCGGCGTCGGCCCGAACGCCGATCAGATGGCCCCCGAGAAGAACCGCAGCATCGAGCTCGGCACGAAGTGGAACGTGCTGAACGACAAGCTGTCGCTGACCGCCGCACTGTTCCAGATCGACACGACGAATGCGCGCGTGACGCTGCCGAACAACCAGTACGCGATGGTCGGCAACAAGCGCGTGCAGGGTCTCGAGCTCGGTGTCGCGGGGCAGATCACGAAGCAGTGGCAGGTATTCGGCGGCTATACGTACATGAAGAGCGCGCTGCGCGACAACGGCAAGGATGCCGCGAACAACGGCAACCGGTTCCCGAACACGCCGAAGCACAGCCTGACGATGTGGTCGAACTACGACGTCACGCCGAAGTTCACCGTCGGCGGCGGCGCGTTCTACATGTCGGAAGTGTTCGGCGATCCTGCGAACCTGCGTGCGGTGCCGTCGTACTGGCGCTTCGATGCGATGGCGCAGTACCGGATCAACAAGAAGCTCGACCTGCAGCTGAACGTGAACAACCTGTTCAACCGCACGTACTTCGATCAGGCGTATCCGGCACACTACGCGTCGATCGCACCGGGCCGTTCCGCGTTCGTCACGCTGAACGCGCGCTACTGATCGATGGAGGCCGTCTCGCTGAAGGCGCTCGCGTCGGTGTCGCCGCGCGCGTTCGCCGACATCCTGGCCGGGCCGCCCGAGCGCGCCGCCGCGTGGGTCGCGGCGGCCGCCGATAACGGCATCGTCGACGCGCAGGCCGTCTACGGGCAGTACCTGCTCGACGGGCACGGCGTCGCGCGCGATCCGGCCGCCGCATGCGGCTGGTTCCGGCATGCGGCGCGGGCCGGCCACCCGATGGCGATGAACATGCTCGGCCGCTGCTACGAGTTCGGTTGGGGGACGGCCGCGTGCGCTCAGGTGGCCGTGTACTGGTACCGGCTCGCCGCGCAGGCCGGGCTCGACTGGGGCATGTACAACTACGCGACGGCGCTCGCGCTCGGCAACGGCGTCGACGAGGATCGCGCCGCCGCGCTCGACTGGTTCCGACGCGCAGCCGCGCTCGGCCATGCGAAATCGATCAACCTGATCGGCGGCTTCTACGAGGACGGCTGGGTCGTGGCCGTCGATGCCGACGCCGCGTTCGACCACTATCGTCGCGCCGCCGAGGCCGGCGATTTCCGCGGCCAGTTCAACTATGCGCGGCTGCTCGCCGATCGCGGGCGTATCGACGAAGCCCTCGTCTGGCTCGCACGCGTGCCGGCCACCGCTACCCCCGCGTTCGTCGCGAAGATGCGCGCGTATCTTGCCTCGTCGCCGCTCGCTGCATTGCGCGCGGCGGCGCTGCAGTTGCCGTCTCAGGGCATGGAATTCGAATCATGATGCTTCATATCCCCGGCGTGCTGACCAAGGCGCAGGTCGCGCAATGCCGCGAGATGCTGGATGCCGCCGACTGGGTCGACGGCAACGCGACGTCCGGCGCGCAGTCGGCGCTCGCGAAACGCAACCGGCAGTTGCCGGAAGGTTCGCCGGTCGCGCGCGCGGTCGGCGATGCGATCCAGGATGCGCTGGCGCGGCATGCACTGTTCTTTTCGGCGGCGCTGCCGTTGAAGGTGTTTCCGCCGCTGTTCAATCGCTATGAAGGCGGCGAGACGTTCGGCACGCATGTCGACAATGCAATCCGGCTGCTGCGCGGCACGGATTTTCGCGTGCGCAGCGACCTGTCGGCGACGTTGTTTCTCGAGGAACCGGACGCGTACGACGGCGGCGAGCTGTGCGTGGAAGATACGTACGGCGTGCATCGCGCGAAGCTGCCGGCGGGCGATCTCGTGCTGTATCCGGCGTCGAGCCTGCATCACGTCACGCCTGTTACGCGCGGGGAGCGCGTCGCGTCGTTCTTCTGGATCCAGAGCATGGTGCGCGACGACGGCGACCGCACGCTGCTGTTTCAGCTCGATACGCAGATTCAGGCGTTGTCGGCGGAAAAAGGCGCGAAGGATCCGCTGGTCATTTCATTGACGGGGATTTATCACAACCTGTTGAGGAAGTGGGCGGATGCATAGAGTGGGTCACCCCCCGCCCGTCCGGAAATCACGATGTCACACACTCCCGTTTCGGCATCCGAATTCGAGGTTCGCGCACTCGAATACGTCCGGCTCGTCGATACGTCGGGCGAAGACCGCATCGTGACCGACCACGGCAAGCCGACGCCGGAAATTCGGCCGAATCAGGCGCGCGACACCCGGCCATCGGACATATTGCGCGACTCGGTCAAGCGTTACGACACGTCTCTCGATCCAATTGCGGACGATGACTGCGAGGTGTCGCGGCGATCATGCTCGATACGCATGGGCCAACCCGAAGCACATAGGCCATCGGCCCACTGCGTATCGGCGATTCATCCAATCAAATCGCCCACGACCGACCACGCGCGGTGCACCGCACTCACCGGCACCGCCCTCACTCATTACCCGTCGGAACGGCAGCAGTAGTCGTTCAGCGAGCGCCATTGCACCGTGGCGCAACGAGAATCGCACTCCATATACGGCCCCGTCGAGCAAACCATGCTCGACGAACGCGTCCGCTGACATTCTTTCCGACGACACCACCCCCGCGTCGGTAACATCCGCACTTGCCGATCCCCGCCCGCTCCCGCACAATCGGGCCACCTGCCTCCCTCCCCCCGCGCCGATGTCCTATGCGTCACTCACCACCGGCGTCCTGCTCGCCGGCGGTCTCGGTCAACGCTTCGACCCCAGCGGTCTGCACAGCAAGCTGCTCGCGCGGCTTCCCGACGGCACGCCGGTTGCGGTCGCGGCCGCCCGTCACCTGGCGGCGGCCACGGCCGAGGTGATCGCCGTCGTGCGCCCCGGCGCCGAAAAACTCGCGATCTTGCTGAACGAAGCCGGCTGCCAGGTCGTCTATGCGCCCGACGCGATGCGCGGCATGGGTGCAAGCCTGGCAGCCGGTGTCCGCACCACGCCGGAAGCGACCGGCTGGCTGGTCGCGCTCGGCGACATGCCGTGGATCGCGGCGTCCACCTACGAAGCGGTCACACGCGCCCTCGACGCCGACGACGCATCGATCGTCGCCCCCGTGCACCGCGGCGTCCGCGGCCATCCGGTCGGCTTCGCCGCGCACCACTACGATGCGCTGGCCGCGCTCGACGGCGATACGGGCGCCCGCGCGCTGTTCGCCAACGCGCCGGTGAACCTGCTCGAGGTCGACGATCCCGGCATCCTGCGCGACGTCGATACGCCCGCCGATCTACGCTGACATCGACGCGCGCCGGCCGCGCCGCACATGACGGACGCCTGTCGCCGTGCGATCCCGCGCGATATCTGCAGAGGTGCGCATATCGCCGGCAATCCGCATGCCGCCGCGAGAATCCCGCTGCAAACCCCCGCCCGATTGCCTATAACGGAGACGAGACGCGCCCGCCGCGCCACCGCCGTCACGCATTGCGCGAGTTCCCCATGGACCACACGACCCCGATGCCCGAGCCCCCGGCCGACCCGAACCGCGATCCGGAAGACGATCCGCTGTCGCCACCGCCGCCGGGGCATCCTCACGACAACCCGCAGCAGCCCAACGGACCGCCGAGCAAGGATCCTGTTTAGCCGCATCCGCCCGCGCCATCGGCCCTGCTCCGGCACTCGCCCCGACAAACGGCAGCCGCCTGCCGTGCCGGTATCTCCGCCAGCGCCCCTTACCGCGCCGTATACCCGCCGTCGATGGCCAGCGACACCCCGCTGATCATCGACGCCGCGTCGCTGAGCAGGAACAGGATCGGCTCGGCCACCTCGTCCGGCTCCGCGAAGCGCCCGAGCGGAATCGCCGCGAGCATCGGCGCGCGCTTCTCCGGCTCGCGCCATGCGAACTGCGCCATCGGCGTGAGCGTGACGGTCGGGTTCACGCTGTTCACGCGAATCCCGTGCGCGCCGAGTTCGATGCACAGCACCCGCGTCACCGCGTCGAGCGCCGCCTTCGATGCGCAATAGCTCAGATGCGCGGGCAAGCCGACGAGCGCGGCCTGGCTCGATACGTTGACGATGCTGCCCCGCGCACGTGCCGCGCCCCGACCGTCGCGTTCGATCATCTTCCGCGCGACGGCCCGCGCCACGAGCGCCGCGCCGCGCGCATTGACGGCCATCACGCGATCGAAATGCGTCGCGCTGACCTCGAGCGCGGGTTCGAGCGACGCGATCCCCGCGCAATTGACGAGCCCGTCGAACGCGTCGTGCCCGGCGAGCGCGGCATCGATCGCGTGTTCGTCGCCGCCGATATCGATGTGCAAGGTTTCGCATGCGATCTCGCCGGCCAGCAACGCGAGCGCGGCCGCGTCGCGCCCCGCCGCGACGACCCGCGCGCCGGCATGCGCCAGCGCAACCGCGCAAGCGCGCCCGATCCCGCTCGACGCACCGGTGACGAGCACCCTTGAGCCGCCGAAATCGAATCGGGTCCTCATGACGACGTGCGCAGTTCGTGCATGATCGGCCTGAGCGCGGGATACAGCGCCGTATAAAGCGCGAAGCGCGCCGCATACGCCTTCGCGCGCCCCGCATCGGGTCGCGCGCGTTCGACGAGCGTGGCCCAGCCGCCCTGCGCGTCGTCGTGCGACACCAGCCCCGCGCCGACGCCCGCGAGCAGCGCGGCACCCATCGCGGCTTCGACGTCCTGCTCGATCGTCCAGACCGGAAACCCCGTCACGTCCGCGATGATCTGCATCCACAGCGCCGAATGCGCGGCGCCGCCGACGACGATCAACCGGTCGTCCAGCGCCGCCGCGCCGCGCCGGCCGGCCTCGATGTTGTGCCGCAGCGCGAACGCGACGCCTTCGAGCACCGCGCGATACAGGTGCGCGCGCGTATGTGCCAGGCTCAGTCCAATGAATGCGCCGCTCGCCTTCGCGTCCCACACCGGGCTGCGTTCGCCCATCAGGTACGGCAGGAACAGCACGCCGTCCGCGCCGGGCGGCACGCTTTCGGCCGCTTCCTCGAGCAGCACGTGCGGATCGCCGTGCGGCAGCAGTCGCGCCGCATCGATCTCCGCATGACAGAACTGGTCGCGAAACCACGCGACCGACGCGCCGGCCGTGATCGCGCCGCCGAACACGTACAGGTCGCGCTGCCCGTCGAACACGTGCGGCATGCTGACGAGCCCGTGCCGCGCATCGACGTGCCGGCTCACGTAGCCCCAGCACATGCTGGTGCCGATCATCGCGACGTGCTGGCCGGTGCGCGTCGCGCCGGCCGCGAAGGTCGCGACGGCCGCATCCACGCCGCCCGCGACGACCGGCGTGCCGGCCGGCAGGCCAAGCTGTTCCGTCCATTGCGACAGCAGCCCGCCGACGACATCGGTCGATTCGACGAGCCGCTCGGGCATCATCGTCGCCGGGATGCCGAGCATGTCGAGCGCATCGTCGGACCACTCGCGGCGCGCGACGTCGTACACGCCGCCGATGTTGCCGGCCGAACTGTGGTCGACCGCGACTTCGCCGGTCAGCAGATAGATCACGTACGCGTTCGGCGGCAGGAAATAGCGCACGTTCGCCCACACGTCCGGACGCTGCTCGCGCAGCCACAGCATCTTGGTGAATCCGTAGTAGCTGTCGACGCCGTTGCCCGTGATCACGCGCAGCCGCTCGACGTTCACGTTCCGGTTCACCCAGTCGACTTCCGCGGTCGCGCGCCGGTCCATCCAGATCAGGCACGGATGGAGCGGCCGCATGTCGCGGTCGACCGGAATGCCGGAGCCGCCGTACAGGCTGCTCACGCACACGGCGCGGATCGCGTCGGCCGGCACGCCGTGCGCGCGCGCGTCGCTCACGCAACCGGCGATGCAGTCGAGCACCGCGTCGAACCACACCTGCGGCCACTGCTCGGCCCACAGCGGGCGCGGCGTGTCGGGCTGGTAGCCGGCCGAGCGGCGCGCGACGATCGTGCCGTGCCGGTCGACGAGCAGCGCCTTGGTGCTCTGCGTGCCGATGTCGACGCCTATGACGTATTCCATGATGTCTCCGGTGAGGCGCACTGGCCGGCGTTCAGCGGGCCGGCTTCAGCAGCACCTTGATCGATTCGGGCGATTTCGCGACGCGGATCGCGTCATCCCAGTCCTCCAGCGCGAAGCCGTGCGTGACGATGCCTTTCGACGTGACGAGTCCGCGCGCGAGCAGGTCGATCGCGACCGGATAGCAGTACGGCCCCAGATGCGCACCGCGCACGTCGAGCTCCTTGCGGTCGCCGATGATCGACCAGTCGGCGGTCGTGTCCTCGCCGAACACGCTGAACTCGACGAAACGGCCGAGCTTGCGGATCAGTTCGAGCCCCTGGTTCACGCCGACCGGCGCGCCGGTGGTTTCGATGTACACGTCGCATCCGTAACCGTCGGTCAGCGCACGGACGATCGCGCGCGCATCGTCGCGCTTCGGGTTGATCGTCACGTCCGCGCCGTATTGCCGCGCAAGTTCGAGCCGCTCGTCGATCAGGTCGATCACGACGAGCTTCTTCGGCGTCTTCAGGTGCGCGACCTGCGTCATCATCAGCCCGAGCGGGCCCGCGCCCGCGATCACGACGACATCGTCGAGCTGAAGGTCGCCGCGGTTCACGGTATGGATCGCGCACGACAGCGGCTCGATGATCGCCGCATCCTCGAGCGACACGCCAGGCGGAATCCTGTGGACGATCGCCGTCGGCGGAATGCGCATGTATTCGGCCATCCCGCCGTCGGCAACCTCGCGCTGGAAACCGAAGATATTGTGCACCTCGCACATCCAGTACTGGCCCGACTTGCAGTAGCGGCACTTGCCGCACGGCACGATCTGCTCGGCGATCACGCGGTCGCCCGGCGCGACGCCGAAATGCTCGGCCGCGCCGTCGCCGAGCGCTTCCACGTAGCCGAAGAATTCATGGCCGGGAATCACGGGCGCCTTGACCCACGGGCTCGGGCCGCCCCAGAACATCTTCGCGCCCGTATGGCACTTGCAGTCGCTCGCGCAGATCCCGCACGCGGCGATGCGGATCACGAGTTCGTTCGCGCCCGCGCGCGGCTTCGCGACCTGTTCGACGCGGTAATCCTCGGGGCCGTGGCAAACCACCGCGGTCATGCGCGGCTGGGCTTCGGGTGTCGTCATGAGTTGTCTCTTCCGTTGATGATTCGGATGTCTGAGGAATGGATCGTTACCGCGACCGTTCGCGGCTGATGTAGATCGCGAGCAGGATGATTCCGCCCTTGATCACGTTCTGCACATACGGGTTCACGCCGATCATGTTCAGCCCGTTGTTCAGCACGCCGAGCAGCAGCGCGCCGACGAGGGTGCCGAGGATCGCGCCGCGCCCGCCGGAGATCGACGTGCCGCCCATCACGACGGCCGCGATCGCATCGAGTTCGAAGCCGACGCCGGCATTCGGCTGCCCGCTCATCAGGCGCCCGGTCAGCACGATCGCGGCGAGCGCGGACGTGAGCCCGGCCAGCGTATAGACGATCAGCTTCACGCGCGCGACGCGCACGCCGGTGAGCCGCGTCGCCTGCTCGTTGCCGCCGATCGCATACACGTAGCGGCCGAACGGCATCCGGTCGAGCAGCAGCCACGCGATCGCATAGACCACCAGCATGATCAGCACCGGTGCCTGGATGCCGAGCACCTTGCCGCTGCCGAAGAACGCGACCCAGTCGGGCAGCCCGTCGATCGGATAGCCGCCCGTATAGATCAGCGCGAGGCCGCGCGCGATGCCCATCGTCGCGAGCGTGACGATGATCGGCGGCATCCCCGCGAACGCGACGAACACGCCGTTCAGGAAACCGAATCCGAACCCCACCGCGATGCCGATCCCGAGCGCGGCAGCCGCATTCACGCCGGCGACCATCAGCCCGGCCGCGAGCGTGCCGGACAGCGCCATCACCGAGCCGACCGACAGGTCGATCCCGCCGGTCAGGATCACGCAGGTCATGCCGACCGCGATGATCGCGTTGATCGACACCTGCCGCAGCACGTTCTCGAGGTTCGCGGCGGACAGGAAGCTCGGACTCGCGATCATCATCGCCACGCACACGACGATCAGGCCGACGAGCGGATAGAACAGCGTCGAGCGCCGCAGTTGCGCCCACCTCGCGCGCGGCGGCGGCGCCTCCCCAGCCGCGGCCGCGGCCGCAAGCGTCGTGGAAGGCGTGGAAGAAGAGTCAGGCAGGTTCATGGGTCGCTCCTCGCGTGCCGGCCGTGGCATGGGTCATGACCGTGTCGGGATCGATCTCGTCGCCTTCGAGCGTCGCCTCGATGCGGCCCTGCCGGAACACGGCGACGCGATCGCACATGCCGACGATCTCCGGCAGTTCGGACGAGATCATGATGATGGCGTAGCCGCGCGCGGTGAGTTCGCGCATCAGCCCGTAGATTTCCGCTTTCGCGCCGACGTCGATGCCGCGCGTCGGCTCGTCGAAGATCAGCACGGTCGCGTGATGGTTCAGCCAGCGCGCGATCACGACCTTCTGCTGGTTGCCGCCGGACAGCGTCGCGACCTCGGTGTGGATCGACGGCGCCTTCACGCCGACGCGCCGCATCACGTCGTGCGTCGTGCGCGCCTCGCCGCGGCGATCGATCAGCCAGCGCATCGACCGGTACTTGCCGAGGTTGTTCAGCGAGATGTTGTCGCGAATCGAGAACGACGTGACGAGCCCTTCCGTCTTGCGGCTTTCCGGCAGGAGGCCGATGCCCGCGCGCAGCGCGTCGGCCGGATCGGCGAGCTTCGCCGCCGCGCCGCGCACGCGCACGTCCTTGCGGTGCGCGCGCGTCGCGCCGATCACCGCGAGCGCGGTCTCGGTGCGGCCCGAGCCGACCAGGCCCGCGAAACCGAAGATCTCGCCCGCATGCAGCGCGAAGCGGTTCACCGGGCCGTCGCGCTCGATCTGCAGCGCGTCGACTTCGAGCACGGCGGGCGCATCGGCCGGCCGCGCGGGCTTGGGCGGGAAGCTGCTTGCGAGCCGACGTCCGACCATCATCCGCACCAGCTGCTCGACGTCCGTACGCGCGACATCCGTGGTCGCGACATACTGGCCGTCGCGCAGCACGGTGATGCGGTCGCACACCGCGAAAATTTCATCGAGGTGATGCGAGATGAAGATCATCGCGACACCCTGCCGCTTCAGTTCGCGCATGATCGAGAACAGGTGTGCGGCCTCGGCCGGCGTGAGCGTGGCGGTCGGTTCGTCGAGGATCAGGATGCGCGCGTCGAGCGACAGAGCCTTGCCGATCTCGACGAACTGCTGCTGCGCAACCGACAGCGTGCGCAGCGGCGCGTCGAGATCGATCGTCACGCCGAGCCGCGCGAAGATGCCGGCGGCAACGCGCCGCATCCGCGCGCGATCGCGCCCACCCCAGCGGGTGCGCAGCTCGCGGCCGAGGAACAGGTTGTCGACGGCATCGAGGTGCGGAATCAGGCTGAACTCCTGGAACACGATGCCGACGCCGGCCGCGACCGCGTCGTGATAACTCGCGAAATGCCGCGCGCTGCCGTCGATCTCGATCGTGCCGCTATCCGGCTGGTGGATCCCGCAGAGGATCTTCATCAGCGTCGACTTGCCGGCACCGTTCTCGCCGAGCAGCGCGTGAATCTCGCCGCGCGCGATCTCGAGATGAATGTCGGACAACGCCTTCACGCCCGGAAAGCGTTTCGTGATGTGGCTGAGCGTCAGTATCGTGTCCATCGGCGGCTCCCTGCGAAGGGCGTCGGCCGTGCGGCCCCCTTCGCTTCGCGTTGCGCGTCGTTCACCAGCTGAACCCCTTCGCATTGCCGCGATCGACGACCTTCACGTCGACCGGAATCGCCTTCGGCACCGTCGCACCCCACTTGCGCGCGATCGCGATGCCGAGCGCGATGCGCACCTGGTCGGCAGGAAACTGCGCGGTCGTCTCGATGAACTTCGAGTTCGGCTTCTGGATCGCCGCGATCGCCTCCGGCGCGCCGTCGACGCTGGTCAGCCTGATGTCCTTGCCCGATCCCTCGATCGCGGCGAGTGCACCCATCGCCCCGCCGTCGTTCACGCTGAAGATGCCCTTCAGGTTCGGATGCGCCGAGATCATGTTCTCCGTCACCGACAATGCCGTCGCGCGTTCCTGCTTGCCGTTCTGCGTGTCGACCAGCTTCACGTTCGGGAATTTCGCGAGCCCGGCCTTGCAGCCGCGCACGCGCTCGAGAATCGGCACGACCGGAATGCCGTCGAGGATCGCCACTTCGCCGCTGCCGCCGATCGCCTTCGCGAGGTATTCGCACGACATCACGCCCGCGTCGTAATTCTTCGAGCCGACGAACGAATCGACCGGGCCGTTCGCGTTCGCGTCGACGGCCACGACCACCGCGCCGGCCTTCTTCGCCTGCGTGATCGCGGACTGGATGCCGGTCGAATCGGTCGGGTTCACCAGCAGGATGTCGATCTTCTTCTGCAGCATGTCCTCGACGTCGCTCACCTGCTTGCTGACGTCGTGATGCGCGTCGGTGACGACGACCTGCGCGCCGATCGACGCGGCCGCGTCGTTCAGCGCCTTCTGCATCGTCACGAAGTACGGGTTGTTCAGCTCCTGGAAGGTCATGCCGATCCGCAGCGGCGCGGCATGCGCGGCCATCGGGAACAGGGCTGCGACCGCGGCCGTGGCAACGGCCGCGAGGCGGGCGGCATAGCGGGCGGCGCGGCGGCCGGATGAAGCGGGCGACAAGACGGGCGATGCGTGGGTCATGACGGTGTCTCCGGTGATGTGCGGTTTTTTCGTGGGTAAGCGAGCCCCTCGCGACGGGAACGGCACGATCGGCTGGGTGAAACGGCAAGGAAAAGTCAGGCGGGCGAACGCCCCTCGATCATCCCGGCTGCGGCACGAGCGCGGGCGCGCCGGGCGTGACCACGCGCGGCGGCATCGGGTTGCCGGTGGGCGCCGCGTGCAGCGCGAGTTCGCGGCTGCGTGCATTCAGACGCTGCAGCGCGCGGAATTCGGACGGCGCCATTCCCTTCACCGCGCGGAACTGGCGGTTGAAGTTCGACACGTTGTTGAAGCCGGCCTGGAAGCAGATGTCGGTGATGTTCGCATCGTCGGCGAGCAGCATCTGGCATGCGGATTCGATGCGCAGCCGGTTCACGTACTGGACGAACGGCAACCCGGTATGACGGTGGAACGCGCGCGAGAATGCGCTGACGCTCTGCCCGGTCAGTTGCGCGAGATCGGATTCGCGCAGCTCGGATGCGAGGTTCTTGCCGATGTACGACAGCGCGTGGCTGAGCCGCGTCGGCGTCACGTGCGCCTGGTCGTACGCGGGGCTCGCGAGCAGCGTGCGTTCGGTCGCGCCGCACAACCGCTCGAGGATCGTCATGAACAGCGCGATGCGGCGCATCCCGCGCGCGGTCAGCAGTTCGTCGAACAACGGCGCGATCGCGGCGCTCGTGTCGTCGTCGAAGCCGACGCCGCGCCGCGCGTCGTCGAGCAGCGCCTGCGCATCGCGGCATTCGGGGAACGCGTCCATGCAGCGGCGCACGAACGACGGATCGAACTGGATCACCAGGTTGCGGCGCTCGACGGTTTCGCCTTCGGCCATGTCGCTGACCCAGTTGTGCGGCAGGTTCGGGCCGAGCAGCACGAGATGGCCGGGGCCGAACGAGCCGATATGGTCGCCGACGAAATACTTGCCGCGCGTCGCGACGATCAGGTGCAGCTCGAATTCGGGATGGAAATGCCAGCGGATCGTGCGGTACGGATAGCCGTGCGACCAGACCTTGAACGACTCGTCGCGTCGCACGTCGACCACTTCCAGATCGGGATGCATCATCCTGGCGTCTCCATTCCCATGTCTCGCTGGCCGGGCCGTTCGGCGGTTGGCCTCGTGCGCCGCGTGAGTCGTGCGGCAACGCGACCGGTCGCATGGAAAGCAATGTAGGTCGATCGCGCGCGCGGCTCCACCAACTTTACGCCTGATTTTCGATACTTTTTTGCGGTTTGCGGGTGGAAATGGCCGCTGACCGCAAAATTGTGCAGTGCGGAACCCGGTCGGTCGAACGACGGCGGGAAATACGCGCCCGCAGGCGTTCGGCCGCCGGGCGCACCCCGCCATGCGGGTCGACGGCGGCCGCTGCCGCGGTTATGCCGCCGCGCCTTCCCGCGCGACACGCACCTCGTACGTCTTCAGGTGGTTGTATGCGATCCGCAGCAGCGACAGCGCATCCGCCGCCTGCGGGTCGCGGCGCGCAAGCAGATCGCCGATCACGTGATCGGCTTCGACGCGCGCGCGGTTCTCGACGTCGCGCAGCATCGACGCGGTCAGCGGCGACGGCGTCAGCACCATCCGCTGCATCCGCTCGACCGCGGCGGGATCGGGCCGGTAACCGTTGTGCGCGGCGATGGCGCTACATTCGTCGAGCATCGTCTCGAGCAGGCGGCGGCCGTCCGGCGCGGCAAGAATGTCGCCGATCGAACCGCGAAACAGCGACGTGCTCGCCGCGAGCGTCGCGAGGAACACCCACTTGTCCCACATCCGCGCGGCGATGTCGTCGCTGAGCGTCGCATCGAAGCCCGCGCCGCCGAGCACGTCGGCCACCGCTCGCACGCGCGCCGATTCGCCGCCGTCGAGTTCGCCGAACGACAGCCCGTGCGTATCGTTCAGGTGCACGATCCGCTGCTCGCGATCGAGCGTCGCCGCGATCACGCACAGGCCGCCCAGCACCTGCGCGGCGCCGAACCGGTCGCGCAGCACGTCGAGATGGCGCATCCCGTTGAGCATCGGCAGGATCAGCGTCGACGGCCCGACGAACGGCGCGAACGACGCAATCGCATCGTCGAGGCTGTAGGCCTTGCAGCTCAGCAGCACGAGGTCGAACGGCGCGGCCGTATCGCTCGCGCGCACCGTCGGCACGTTCGCCAGCGTCAGGTCGCCGCGCGGGCTGCGGATCAGGAGCCCGTCGCGCGCGAGCGCGGCCGCGCGGCCGTCGCGCACCAGGAACGTCACGTCGCGCCCCGCCGCCGCGAGCCGGCCGCCGAAGTATCCGCCGACCGCGCCGGCTCCCACCACCAGAATTCGCATCGTTGCCTCCTTTCAGGTTCGTTCGACGCCGCCGCCCCGCGCCCGACCGTCCGGGCACGACGCGCAGCCGCCATCGCCCGACAGTATAGCGACGCCGAATATGTATATGCATAGACGCCCGCATCGCGCTCGATGGTATCGAGCCGCTGCCGCTTCCAAGGGATTTCCCGACTACGGCAAGGTTCGTTGCGAGCCGTCAAAGAGTTATCCCGTCACGCCGTCCCGGCGCGCTTGTTCGACCGACCTCACTACCCATGCGCACCCTTTCCCTGAACCAGAAACTCGCCTCGATGATCGTCATCCTGTGGCTCGGCCTGCTCGTGATCGCCGGCATCGGCGCGTGGCAGACCCGCGCGTCGATGATCACGGACCGCCGCGACCAGCTTGCATCGCTGGTCGCGCAGGCGACGAGCGTCGCCGACCACTACTACAAGCTGTCGCAACAGAACGCCTTGCCGGAAGCCGATGCGAAGCAGAAGGCGCTCGAGGCGATCGCCGCGATGCGCTACGGCACCGACGGCTACATCTCGATCAACGATTCGAAGCCGGCGATCGTGATGCATCCGATCAAGACCGAGCTCAACGGCAAGGACGTGTCGAATTTCGCGGATCCGAACGGCAAGCACCTGTTCGTCGAGATCGTGAAGGCCGGCAACGTGGAAGGCGGCAAGGGTTTCGTCGAGTATCTGTGGCCGAAGCCGGGCGCGGACAAGCCGCAGGACAAGACCAGCGCGGTGCAGCGCTTCGCGCCGTGGGACTGGTATCTCGTGACGGGCGTGTACATGGACGACGTGCGTTCGGCCGTGCTCGCGAGCGTCGGCCGCTGGCTCGCGATGACGGCCGTGCTCGGCGCGATCGCGACCGCCGTGATGGTGCTCGTGCTGAAAAGCGTACGCGCGAACCTCGGCGGCGAGCTCGAAGTGGCGCTCGACGCCGCGCAGCGCATCGCACAGGGCGACCTGACCGCACGCGTGAACGTGAAGCACGACGACCGCGGCAGCCTGCTGCATGCGTTGCATACGATGCAGAGCGGGCTGATCGACATGGTGTCGCGCGTGCGGATGGGCACGGAGAACATCAACGTCGGCGCGAGCGAGATCGCGTCGGGCAACACCGACCTGTCGCAGCGCACCGAGGAACAGGCCGCCGCGCTCGTGCAGACCGCGTCGAGCATGGACCAGATGACCGCGAACGTGAAGCAGAACGCGGACAGCGCCGCCCAGGCCGCCACGCTTGCGGGCCAGGCCGCACAGGTCGCGACGCGCGGCAGCCAGGTGGTCGACGACGTCGTGCGCACGATGAACGAGATCACCGGCCGCTCGCACAAGATCGGCGACATCATCGGCGTGATCGACGGGATTGCGTTCCAGACCAACATCCTCGCGCTGAACGCGGCCGTCGAGGCGGCGCGCGCGGGCGAACAGGGCCGCGGCTTCGCGGTGGTCGCGGCCGAGGTGCGCTCGCTCGCGCAACGCTCGGCGACGGCCGCGAAGGAGATCAAGTCGCTGATCGTGTCGTCGAACGAAACCGTCGAGCACGGCGCGACGCTCGTCACGCACGCGGGCGAGACGATGGCCGAGATCGTGCAGTCGGTGCGGCGCGTGAACGAGATCCTCGACGAGATCAGCCATGCGTCGCGCGAGCAGAGCGCGGGGATCGAGCAGGTCAACCGTGCGGTGGGCGAGATGGACCAGGTCACGCAGCAGAACGCGGCGCTCGTCGAGGAAGCCGCGGCCGCCGCGCATTCGCTGCGCGACCAGGCCGAAGCGCTGCGCGACGCGGTCACGCGGTTCGCGTTGCCGGCGTGACGTCGCGTCATCCGTCGGAATCCCGCCGGATTCCGACGGGTTCCGATGGATTCCGCCTGACGGGCCGGCAACGCGCGCTGCCGGCCCCTGCCCGACCCACGCTCCTCCCACGTCTCTTCCGCACCTACCCCGCGCCACCCGGCCGGCTCACGGCCCGGGTACCACCGAACCCCAGCCCGGCCGCCCGCTGGACCAGCTCGATGTCGTTGGTCACGCCGAGTTTCTTCATCGCGCTGATCTTCTGCGCGCTGACCGTCTGCTTGCCCTTGTTCAACCGCTGCGCGATCGTCTTGATCGGCACGCCGGCCAGATAGAGGCGGATCACCTCGATCTCGCGCGTCGACAGTTTCACCGGCGGCTGGTCGTGTTCGGCGAGCGCATCGAGCGCGCGCCGGACGAGCGGCGACAGATAGCGCCCGCCGCTGTAGCTCGAATGGATCGCGGTGACGATGTGGCCGACTTCGTCGAACTTGCTGACGAGGCTCGCGCCGCCTTGCGCGAGGATCGAGCGGAAGATCACCGGATTCTCGTTCCCGACCAGCGCGACGATCCCGACGTTCGGGCGGGTGCGGTGCAGCCAGTCGAGCAGCGCGAGACCGTCCATCTGCACGTCGCCGCGGATCGCATAGTCGACCAGCACGATGTCGCAGTCGAGGCTGCCGAGCGCCTCGACCAGTTCGCCCGGAGTCCGGGAAACGCCGACGAGATCGATCGCGCACGCGTCGCCGGCAATGTGCTCCATGCCGGCGAGCGTCAGCGGCCAGTCGTACGCGAAAACAGTGCGAATACTGAATTTCCCCATGCGCAGTTCCAGAAGGTTCGCCGGGCCGCGCGACGCGGAATGCGTGCGCGGCCGGATCGGCGTTGATTCGACAGTCGGGATATTTTTATCCCGATCGCTATTCTAGGAAGCGGCGCCCGGCCGGGATATCGGACGGCGTATAGATTGGCCTGCGGAAACGTAATACGAGTTTGATATTTGCGCCGGTCCGACCGTTCGGCGGCAGCCGGGGTCGGCCGGACGGCCGACGTTGCGGGTGGCGCGGACCGCGCGGACGGCCCGCGGGGTAAAATTGCGGCCTTTGCATGCCACACCGGGCGACCGACCAGGGGCAGCGCGCCGTTCCCGGCCGCGCGCCCCGCCCGTTCGCCGGCGGCCCGTACTCCGCGCTTCCTCCATGACCGAATCCGATCTGCAATCCGACGACACCACCATCCACGAAGACGGCCTCTGGCGCGACAACGGCTGGACGGCCCGCATCATCAAGAACGAAGACGACGACGGCTGGGCCGTCGAGATGATCAAGGACGGCGAAGCCGAGCCCGCGCTCGTCGGCCCGTGGACGATGGGTCGCGACAAGAAGAACCCGAAGCCGATGGACGCGAACGCGTTCCGCACGCTGGTGAAGACCGCGACCGAGGTGCTGATGCGTCACGAGCAGCAGCGCCGCGCGATGCTGCACAAGGAAGTGACGGTGCAGGACGGCGACGGACAGGAGGTGTCGGTCACGCTCGACATCGTGCCGGACGAGTTCGAGCCGTATGCGCAGTTGAAGGCGTTCGACCCGTACGGCGAACTGCTGGCCGACGCGAAGGTGTCCGCCGGATTCAAGCTCAACAAGGCCAGCGCCGCACGCTGGGTCGAATCGGGCTTCGAACGGCCGGCCTGACGCCACGGGCCGGTGGCCGCGCGACGCCGGCCGCATGCCGCGCGAGCGCAACCGGCGTCAGCCGTGCAGGCCGTGGGCGGTCATCAGGCGGTACAGCGTCGCGCGCGAGATACCGAGTTCCGCCGCGACGTCGACATGCTGGTGCCGATGCCGCAACAGCGTTTCCTCGATCGTGCGGCGCTCGGCCCACTGGCGCGATTCCGCGAGCGTCGGCGGCCGGCGCGACGTGTACTGGTTCAGTTCGAGGTCGACGGCCGAAATCAGCGGGCCGTTCGTCATCACGATCGCGAAGCGGATCCGGTTGATCAGCTCGCGCACGTTGCCGGGCCACGCGTAGTTGTGGATTGCCGCGATCGCGCACGGCATGAAGCCGCGAATCCGGTGCGAGCTCTCGCTGCGATAGCGCCGCAACACGTGGTCGGCGAGCAGCATGATGTCGCGGCCGCGCGCGCGCAGCGGCGGCTCGTCGATGCGCAACACGCACAGCCGGTAGTACAGGTCCGGGCGGAACCGTCCCGCCTGCATCGCGGACTCGAGATCGACGTGAGTCGCGGCCACGATCCGCACATCCACCGGAATCGACGCGTGCCCGCCGAGCCGCTCGATCCTGCCCTCCTGCAGGAACCGCAGCAGGCTCGCCTGGCTCTCGAACGGCATGTCGCCGATTTCGTCGAGAAACAGCGTGCCGCCGTGCGCGGCCTCGATGCGGCCGATCTTGCGCTGATGCGCGCCGGTGAACGCGCCGCGTTCATGACCGAACAGCTCGGCCTGCAGCAACGTCGACGGAATCGCCGCGCAATTCACGGCGACGAACGGCGCGTCGGCGCGCGACGAATGCTGGTGGATTGCCGACGCGGTCAACTCCTTGCCGGTGCCTGATTCGCCGGCGATGAACACGGTGGCTTCGGTGTTCGCGACCTTGCGGATCGTCGCGAACAGGCGGCGCATCGCATCGCACGCGCCGATCATCGTGCCGCCCGGTGGCGCGGCATCGACGGCCGGATCGCTTTCCGCCAGTTTCAGCATCCCGTACGCATGGCCGACGAGATAACCGATCGTCGTGTAGGCCGTCGCATTGCGCACGTAGTCGAAACAGCACTGGCGGATCAGGCGCGCGACGGTGGCGTCGCGCAGCCGCTCGCGGTCGGCGAGCGCGACCCAGCCGATCCGCGGATCGCGCAGCAGCGCCTCGAACGCAGCGGCGTCAGGCGACGCGAAGTCGCCGAAATCGACGATGCCCGCATGCAGGCGGTTCGACTTCACGAGTTTGAGTGCGTCCGCAACGGATTTCGCACGCCACACATTCCAGCCGCGCGACGCGAGACAGTCGACGAGCCCCGCGTCGGGATGCTGCGACAGATACACGAGCGGGCGCGCCAGCACGGTAGGGTGACGCCGGACCGCGACGAACGGCGGCGGGCATGCGGCCCGTTCGCCCTCCTGCGGGCCTGACAGTCTGATCGGGCAGCAATGGTTCACGATGGCCTCGCCGCATGGGGTTGTCTGGCCGAGCGGGCGGCGCGAGACGGTGCGCGGCGGGCCTCCCTGCCCGCGCACGGCGCTGCCGGCCTGTCCGCTCGGGAACGTTTCGTCATCGGCAGAACACGACACGCTGCGTGTAGATCTGCGGTTCGACGACGGGCCGCGCGACCTGGTTGAGGTCCTCGCGATAGGTACGGTAGGTCTTGCCGTTCACCGTCACTTCCGTCGCGGGCGCCGTCTCGATCGTGTTCAGCCCTTTGCGCTGCCAGTCGCTGACCCGCGCCGACGCGGACAGACTCGACTCGCCGGCGATCTTCTGCGTGATCGCGCTGCTGTCGCTCCACGGCTGCGTCTGCATGTCCTCCGCGTGCTGCATCGCGCCGACCGTCTTGCCGGTCGCGGTCGGCCCGTTGCGCGCTTCGAACGGCGCGCCGCGACCGTACCCCGGCGATTGCCACGACGGTGCGTGTCCTGCCTCCGGCACCATGTAAATCGTCTGTGGATCGCCGACCATCATCATCGGCACGCATGCCGTGTTGTCCGGGCGGCCGAGCGTCGTCAGCGCCTGCTCGACGCTCGCGGCATTCGCGAGGGTCTGCTCGCCCAGGATGACAAAGACCGCAGGGTTCTGAAAAACCGACTGCGCAGCGGCTTGTGTGCCGACCAGCAGCAGAGCGCCCCAAAAGATCCTCATGATTGCGGCCTCCTTGTACCCTCGTCAGGCAAAAAGAGGTGTTGACCTCGGGGAGGGGACCAACACCCTTCCAGCTTGCGCCGTGCGTCGCGCAGCGAATTCCGGCGGCTCCCGTGCAACCGGCAATCCGGTCGCGCGGACGCCCTGCCCGCGGGCTTACGACGACGTGCTCGTCGAGATGACGGCCGGAGCCGGCGTCACCGGCGCGGCCGGAGCGGCCTGCTGGTCAACCGCCGCCGGCATGTCGGCGGACGGTGCGGGCGCGGCAGCGGATTCGACCGTATCCGTCGCCTTCGCATCGACGGCCGGCGTGTCGGCGGCGGCCGCTGCGGCGGGCTGTGCGGCCTCCGGTGCGGGCGCTTCGGCTGCTGCCAGCGGTGCCGGCTCGGCAGCCTTCGCCTCGACCGCGGGCGCTGACGTTGCAGCGTCGACGGCCGGTGCTGCCGCGGCTTGCGCCGCGGTGTCGGTTGCAGCCGGTGCGGGTTCCGGGGCCTTGTCGGCGACCGCAGGCACGGGTTCCGGTGCCTTCGTGTCGACTGCCGGTGCCACCGGGGCTTGCGCTGCGGTGTCGGTTGCCGCGGGCGCGGGTTCCGGCGCCTTGTCGGCAACCGCCGGCGCGGGTTCCGGTACCTTCGTGTCGACCACCGGTGCCGCAGCGGCTTGCACCGCGGTGCCTGTTGCGGCCGGTGCGGATTCCGGCGCCTTGTCGGCAACCACCAGCGCGGGTTGTTCCAGCGCCTTGTCCGCGACGGCCGGCGCTGCAACGATGGCGGCAGCCGGCACCGCGCTCATCGAGGCCGGTGCAACGGCGGGCGCGGCACTCACCGCGGCCGGTGCGACAGCCGGCACCGCGCTCATCACTGCCGGTGCAACGGCAGGCGCAGCGCTCACCGCTGGTGCTGCCGCGGCAACCGATGCGGCGGCGGCGGGCACGACGGCAGCCGCTTGCGACGCCTTCACGGCGGCCGCCTGCGTCGCGGCAGGCACCGCACCGACGGCCGGCGCGGCGATCGACGGCACCGGCACCGGGATCGGCGGCGCCTGGACCGCGGTCGTCGCCACCGGGCGCGCCTGCACGGGCGCGGCGGCGTCGAGCGGCGGCAGGCCCATGCGGTTGCGTACGAGCGGATCGCGATACTTCACGTCGTCGGCCACGGTGGCTTCGGCCGCGGGTGCCACGTTCGAGCGCGCGAGCGGCGCGGTCGTGCCCGGGCACAGGTGCCCGGTCGCTTCCACTGCACGCCGGTTCGCATCGCTCTGGCAAAGCAGCGCGAGCGCGACGTCGGTCAGCCCCATCGCACGGAATTCACGCGCGTCGAGACGACGCACGCACGCCTGGTCGACCAGGGTCGTGCCGCCCGTCGCGCCGAAGCCCGGGAACGACACACCGACGCTCACCGATCCCATGCAGGTATCGGACAGCGTGGTCGTGAGACCTGGCGCCTGGATCGCCGGGTTCGTCTTGATCGTCTGGGTACCCGAATAGTTGACGTTTTCCGCCGACTGGGTGTTGTACGGACTGGAGCCGGGCGCGCCGGCCGCGAGCGCGCTCGCGCTCTGCGGCGTCACGTTCGAGCCGCCGCTCGTGGAAGACGGCATCGTCACGTTGACCTGCACGGTCGAGTTGCCGCTGCCGCGCACGCCGCTCGTGCTGGAACTGGTGGCGTTGCCGCCGCGCGAACTGGTGACGTTCGTGTTCATGCTCGAGCCGCCGCCCTGGCTGATGGCCGTCGACGACGTCGAGGACTGCGCGCTTGACGTCGAGTCGGCGGTTTGCGCCTGGGCACCCATCGTGGCCATCGCGAACATTGCCGCACACGCCACTCTGATCTTGTTGCTGTTCATTTCAATCTCCGGACGAGGTTTGACCTCCCACCCAGGCAACCGTATTAATTCCCCTGAATGCGTTCAGCTTTGCCCGCTTCCCCGAACTGCTTCCAGCCGCTACCCAGCTGGGACCACGAGCCGCCCGACATTCCCGGCCATGGCTGGGAGCCCGGCGCGCCAATGGCACTGCCCGACGAAAGCGCTTGTTGTGGTGACGGGTTGGTTGTAGGGTTTGACGTCTGCAAATTTGATTGCACGTCCTCGGCAGCACGGTCAGCGCCATATGCCGTCAGAGACGCGAGCATCAGAGCGGCGGCAATCAGTTTCTGCTTCATGCCAACTCCTTACGATGTCGACAAGGCGAGGCAAGAGACCAGCATCGCTGGGAAACTGGCCCCCCCAACACCCCATTAAGGACTGCTTGCAGTCGCGCCGGAACTGCCCAGGCTGCCGCCCGATGCGGATGGCGACCCGGCCGGGCCGGTGCCCCACACGGTGGACGAGTTGTAGTGATTCGAGCCGGCGATCGTGCCCGACCCGCCACTGCCCGTCATGCCGGCGGCACCCGCGTTGGCAATGCCGTTGTCGTTCGCACCCGTTGCCGTGTAGTGGTTCGCGCCCAGTACGATCGTGGCGGTCACCCCTCCCGACAGGGCATTCGCGTTCTCGCTCGTGTTGCCGGTTCCACCGAACGAGCCTGCGGCACCGATACCGCCGCCTGCCGCGAACGCGCCCCCGTTCGAGCCGGAACCGCTGGCCGTCGAAGTCGAGTTGTGATAGGCGGATGCCGTGCCGGCGGATCCAGCGGGTGTCACGGTACTTCCAGCGTTTGCGCCCGCTACCGAATTCGAATTGCTCGTATAGCTGCCGGTGCCGACCAGCACCGAACCGGACACGCCTGCCGCGACGGACTGCGTCTGGTTGAAGGTCGTCGGTCCTGCCGCCAGCACGGCTGACGACAAGGCGGAGAGCGCTGCCGCTAAAAAGACGTTGGCTTTCATGGCAATTCCTTGCTGTGAGGAAGTTCGGCTGTCCGGCGCCGGGCCCGTCTCGCGAGCGAAGCCCGGCATCCGCACTGCCAGCCAATGACGAACGCTATGCGCCGCGGCTTAGTAGTGGATCGTCCAGCCGGTCGCGCCGGCGTTCGCGCCGCTGGAGCCGCCGGCTTGTGCGCCGCCGAAACCGAATCCGCCCACCGTCGACGTGTTGGTGTGGGTCGTGTACGAGATCGAGCTGCTCGCACCGCCACCGGCCGTTGCACCGGCTGCGCCGAGTGCTGCGCCCGAATCGGTCGCGGTAAAGTGACCGAACCCGACAACCCCGGCCATGGTTTGGCCGCCGCTCGACGAATTGCTGGTCGAAACCGTGCCGCTCGCTGCGAACGCTGCACCCGAAACCGCCATCACTGCTGCTGCAATCAGAAGCTTCTTCATGGTCGACTCCAAAACGGCGTGGACGGAACAAGCGAGGGAAGCTGCACGCCTTCAACCTCCCTGCCTTGAGCAATCCTCAAAAATAAGGATCACTATCTAAATACCAAAAATCGAGTCATATCTAATCCGAGACCATGTAATTCCTGGTCATCAGAATTCAAGTTTCTTGTTTTTTAGTTTTCCGAAATTTCTATATGAATTCTCGACAATGATCATCGATTTTTTAATTATCGGAAAACAAGTCGTCTCACGCACCCGTAAACAGGCATCCGCCATCCGGGATCAGTTTTTTTCGAAATTCACTGTCGCGGCATGCCGGCACATGGCACCCGCTTCAGCGATCGAAACTGCGTGAATAGTGTGGTCCACCGCAAATGCAGCGCCGTCGAGAACGTATGCGTTATCGCGGCGATAACGAGCCTGCATTACAGTCAGGTGGCATCGCATCTCCCTGAGCTACGGATCAAAGATCTTCCGGGCAATCCGGCCGAAGGGCGTTCGAGCTAGTCCAGCCAGCACCGGCAAATGCCCGGCGCAATCGATACGACCCTGCACGGTCGAAGAAGAATCGACGCCAAGCTGTCCGGCACGAACAGCCTGGTCCATCCGGGGGAACTGAATGAGGGCGGGCACCGCTGTCGGCCGATTGCCGTGCGGCGCGACGGACCTTCCAGCGCGTGCACCGCGCGGAAGCCGCGAAACCGGCAACGAGGGATCCGCGAAGCTGGCACTGCGTCGCGAGTCATCCCCCAAGCTGTCCGACTACCCCACTGTTGCGCAAACCACGCGCGGATCACGCTGCTGCTCTTGGTCTTCATTGTCATTTCCCCGACTGCTTATTGACGAGCTGGCTGCCCCCCATCTTTGTTGCATCAGGTCGGCCGCTCGCCGGTGCGTCGAATATCGCAAACGGCATGCCATGCGTGATTCCACCAATGGTTGCGCAACGCATATCGTCCGCGACGCCCGGCCCTATCCCGGGAATCGCACTTTTTGTTTCAGGAATGTATCGCGATAACGGTCGGCAGCATGCGCCGATCATTGAATGCCGGGAAGCAATGCCGGAAAGACGGACGAATGCGGCCCACGGGGCCCCGTGCAAGGGGGTGTCGAACGGATGTTTCATACTTGAGAAGTGCACCGTCTCACATGCCGGCCGAGGTGCACTTCGGCCGCGGAAAACCGCCTGCCGCGGCCCGTTCGACAGCGTTCCCGTGCCCGAAAAATCGCGAATCGAAGCGCGCGGCATCCGGTTCGGCGGCGCCCGCGCGGCCGACCTCGCGACGGTTCCGGACGTGCGAACCAGCCGTCGCGACCCGCAATTGATTCATCCGTGAAAATACCGACAGGATCAAACGTCGTACGACAATGCGAGCGTGCGGAAAAAAGCGGTAAATGCGGCGTGGACCGTCACGGCTTTCACGCCGCATATCGGAAAAAACGACAGCACGTGCGCCATGAAGCCTTGAACACGCTTTATCGATTTTTACTGCCTTCCTTCAATTCGCCGACATTCAATACCGACAATCATCGTGCGCCAACCGACGGATGACGACACGCGCTACGCGCGAGAAACGTTTTCAAATCGATATCGGCCGCGAATCTCATCGCTGAAACATCGTCGTGCAACGCGCGATCCATGCAGAAAGTGCGCCGTGGCGCGACTTTTTTTGCGCGTTTCGGCCAGTCGGTTCGCATCCTGCCGGCATTCGCCGCATCGGTTCGCCCGACCCCGGGATGCATGCGTGAAACAGAAGTCCGTGCGCGGCGCGGCCGCGTAGTCCACTGCCCTGTCGCACCTGCGTGCGGCATCCATGGCACGCCGATTGCGTGCCATCCGGTTCCGGCGAGCCGCGCATCGCGCGACGAAGTCGATGCCGATGCAGTCGACCTGACCGGCCCCGCCGCTAGGTGCCGAGCAATTCCTTCTTGCGCAGATGCACGACGTCGCGCATCGGCGGCGCGCCGAACAGCCGGCTGTATTCGCGACTGAACTGCGACGCGCTTTCGTAGCCGACGGTCGCGGCCACCGACCCGACGTCCCCCCCCTGCCGCAACAGCAACCGCCGCGCCTCGTGCAGCCGCAGCTGCTTCTGGTATTGCAGCGGGCTCAGCGTGGTCACGTGCTTGAAGTGATGGTGCAGCGACGACACGCTCATGTTGACCGCCTGCGCGAGCGTGTCGACGCGCATCGGCTCCGCATAGTGATCGCGGATCCATTCGATCGCGCGTGCGATCCGATGCGTCTGGCTGCTCGCGACGGCCATGTGCCGCAGCCGCGTGCCCTGCCCGCTCGTCATCAGCCGGTACAGCAACTCCTTTTCGATCAGCGGCGCGATCACCGGAATATCGGCGGGCGTATCGAGCAGCCGCAACAGCCGCAGCGCGGCATCGAGCAGCGGCGGCGTCAACTCGGCGAGCTCGATGCCCTCGCCTTCCGGGCCCGCATCGGGCTCGGGCAGCCGCATCTCGGCCGCGAGTTCGACGATGCGCTGCAGATCGAGGGTGAGCGACAGGCACAGGTAAGGCGCGTCGGGCGACGCCTGCGTGACGCGCGAGAGAATCGGCAAGTCGATCGACGTAATCAGGCAATTCCGCGTGTCGTATTCGTAGGCCTGGCCGCCCACGATCACGCGCTTCGCGCCCTGCGCGGCGATCACGAGCGCGGCGCGCGACACGCCGCAGCCGAGATCGACCGGATGCCCGTGCCGGTGCAGCATCAGTGCCGGCACGGCCGTCGAGTGGGAGCCGTCCGTCGGCGCGAAACGGCCGATCAGCGACACCAGTTCGCGCCGCGCGGATTCGCGCGACGCCGCGATATCGGTCATGTCCATGACGGATGCCTCGCTTCATTTCCGTGAATCGCGGGAGCATAGCGAATCGCTCGCCGCCGCGCCTGGATTTGCAGGATTGTTCAATAAATTTGCAGGATTGGGTAGACGTAAAGATCGACCGGTCGCGCACACTGCCACCTGATCCGGCGCATGCCGGGTTTTCCCCACGGAGACAAAAAATGCCCACCACGTTTGTCCTGAACGGCAAGAGTGTCACGCTCGACGCCGATCCGTCGATGCCCGTCCTCTGGGCGATCCGCGAGCACGCGGGGCTGACCGGCACGAAATTCGGCTGCGGCATGGCGCAGTGCGGCGCGTGCACCGTCCATCTCGAAGGCCAGGCCGTGCGCTCGTGCGTGCTGCCGCTCGCCGGCATCGCGGACAAGCACATCACGACGATCGAAGGCCTGCAGAGCAAGCCCGCGCAGGCCGTGCAGGCCGCCTGGGTGAAGCTGCAGGTGCCGCAGTGCGGCTATTGCCAGTCCGGCCAGATCATGTCGGCCACCGCGCTGCTCGAACAGAACCCGAAGCCGACCGACGCGGACATCGACGCCGCGATGAACGGCAACATCTGCCGCTGTGCGACCTACGCCCGGATCCGGGCCGCGATCCACGACGCGGCCGCGACGCTGGGAGCCTGACCATGACGATCGAACTCGACAACCCCGGTTCGGTGCGACCGTCGCGCCGCACGTTCCTGAAGGCCGCGGGCGCCGCGGCCGCCGTCAGCCTGACGATCGGCTTCGAATGGGCCGGCCTCGGCCGCCGCGCGCTCGCCGCGACGGCGCCCGCCGCCGATTTCGCGCCGAACGCGTTCCTGCGCATCACGCCGGACGGCGCGGTCACCGTGATCGCCAAGCACGTCGAACTCGGCCAGGGTGCGTACACGGGCATCGCGACGATCGTCGCCGAGGAGCTCGACGCCGACTGGTCGAGCGTGCGCGTCGAAAGCGCGCCGGCCGATGCGAAGCGCTATGCGAACCTCGCGTTCGGCACGATGCAGGGCACGGGCGGCAGCTCGGCGATGGCGAACTCGTGGCAGCAATTGCGCGAAGCGGGCGGCAAGGCCCGCGCGATGCTCGTGTCGGCCGCGGCGGTGCGCTGGAAGGTGCCGGCCGGCGAGCTGACCACCGCCAACGGCGTCGTCACGCATGCGAAGAGCGGCAAGACGGCCGCCTACGGCACGCTCGTCGCCGACGCGGCGACACGGCCGGTGCCCGACAAGGTCACGCTGAAGCAACCGGCCGACTTCAAGCTGATCGGCCATCGCATTCCGCGCGTCGACGCGTCGGCCAAGTCGAACGGCACCGCGCATTTCACGCTCGACACCACCTTCCCCGGCATGCGCGTCGCGCTGCTGCAGCGCCCGCCGCGCTTCGGCGCAACGGTCAAGTCGTTCGACGCGACGGCCGCGAAGGCCGTGCCGGGCGTGGTGTCGGTCGTGCAGGTGCCGGGCGGCGTCGCGGTCGTCGCGAACGGCTTCTGGGCCGCGAAGCAGGGCCGCGACGCGCTGAAGGTCGAGTGGGACGAAACGAACGCCGAAAAGCGCGGCTCGGACGAGATCATGCGCGCGTACCGGCAGCTCGCCGCGAAGCCCGGCGCGCCGGCCCGCAAGGACGGCGATGCCGACGCGGCGATCGCGGGCGCAACGCGCAAGATCAGCGCGACGTACGAATTCCCGTATCTCGCGCACGCGCCGATGGAGCCGCTCGACGCGGTCGTCAAGCTGACGGCGAACAGTTGCGAGATCTGGGCCGGCGACCAGTTCCAGACGGTTGACCAGGGCAACGCCGCCAGGGTCGCGGGCCTGAAGCCCGAGCAGGTGCAGATCCACACGCTGTACGCGGGCGGCAGCTTCGGCCGGCGCGCGAACGCGTGGTCGGACTACGTGGTCGAGGCCGTGTCGATCGCGAAGGCGCTCGGCGCGGACGGCCAGCCGGTCAAGCTGCAGTGGACGCGCGAGGACGACATCCAGGGCGGCTTCTATCGCCCGATGTACTTCCACAAGCTCGACGCGGGGCTGACCGCGGACGGCAAACTGGTCGGCTGGCGCCACCGGATCGTCGGCCAGTCGATCCTCGCCGGCACGCCGTTCGAGCCGTTCATGGTGAAGAACGGGATCGACGCGACGTCGGTCGAGGGTGCGGCGAACCTGCCGTACGCAGTGCCGAACGTGTCGGTCGAACTCACCACCGCCAAGGTCGGCGTGCCGGTGCTGTGGTGGCGCGTGGTCGGCAGTTCGCACACGGCCTATGCGGTCGAGGCGTTCGTCGACGAAGCCGCGCACGCGGCGGGCAAGGATCCGTACCTGTTCCGCCGCGACCTGCTCGCGAAGGAGCCGCGGATGCGCGCGGTGCTCGAACTGGCCGCGCAGAAGGCCGGCTGGGATCCGGCGAAGCCGCTGCCGAAGGGTCGCGGGCGCGGGATCGCGGTGGCCGAGGCCTTCAAGAGCTATGTCGCGCAGGTGGCCGAGGTGTCGGTCGACGCCGACGGCAAGGTGAAGGTCGAGCGCGTGGTGTGCGCGGTCGACTGCGGGATCGCGATCAACCCCGACATCGTCGCCGCGCAGATGGAAGGCGGCATCGGGTTCGGGCTCGGCGCGGCGCTGCACAGCGCGATCACGCTGAAGGACGGCCGCGTCGAGCAGCGCAACTTCGACGGCTATCACGTGCTGCGGATGGCGGAGATGCCGAAGGTCGAGGTGCATATCGTGCCGTCGGCCGAGGCACCGACCGGCGTCGGCGAGCCGGGCGTCGCGCCGGTCGGGCCGGCGGTCGCCAACGCGATCTTCGCGGCGACCGGAAAGCGGCATTACGTGCTGCCGTTCGACTCGGGCGACACCGCGAAGGCTTGACAAGCGCAAGGGCGAAACGCCAGGCCGGCCGCGTGACGGGGACGTTGCGCGGCCGGTATCGTGTACTGCGCTTGCCACCCGCGGCCCGCGACGCGATGGCCCTGGATCGCTCAGTCCTGTTCGACTTCCGGCCAAAGCCTCGGGAAAAGAAATCGAAGTGCCGCAAGCGGCAACCCGAAGGAAAGCTCACCGCGGTGCGAAGGAGAAGTCAGAAGCCCGAAATCGAGCAGCGATCGAACGATGCGGCGCGCCAACACGTCGCTCACTCCAAGCATCTGCGTGAATTCCGCGCGCGTTACGGCGCGACGCAGTGCCACGAACTCCATGGCCAATGCTGCGGTTTCCGCCTTGATGACCGATTTTTCCGAACGGATGCTCCATGGATTGAATTCCAGGTACCGCAGCAGATCCAGCATGCGCCCCGTCACCCCGTCGAATTCCGTCATACGGACCATGAATCCGACCTGATCCTCGCAACAGTCCAGAAAGAACCGCGCGAACCTGACGAGCCCCTCCTGAGACAGGTTGCCCCGGCCGTCCAGATCGTTGCGTCGAGTCTGATCAGCTTCGCTTAGCCTCGCGTAATACTGCTCATGCTCGCGCGCCAACCCGCGAAGCGGCGACCACAGCCCGTGAGTGAGATCGGCGGCCCGTAGCCCCAGATGCGAATGCAGACGCGCCACCCGGCCGTTACCATCCATAAACGGGTGTACCCACGCCAGACGATGATGCGAGCAAGCGATCCCGATCACTTGATATTCCTTCGCGCGAATACGGGCGTAACGTGCCGCCCAGGCCCGAAGCAACGGCTCGATCATCTCCGGCTCCGGGGCCAGATGGCGTCCGACTGTCACATCCGACCGCCGAAACTCGCCCGGAACAATGACTTGTCCGTCTTCGGCGAGTCGTTCATCCACAGGCAAACAGGAAAAGAACCGTTCGTGGATGGCTGAAATCCGCGCGGACTCAAACAGCGCGGCAACCGGAAGGGTGGCCCATTCTTCCTCGAGCACCGCTTCCGCTGCGATGTGCGCGACCGCAAAGCGCTGCTTCTTGCGCTCGACGATGTCGGACGAGTAATCCCGATGAAGCGCGGCCTCGATCTTGGCAGGGGTCGTATGCTGACCTTCGATCTTGTTCGTGTAATACGAATTCATCGCGCGCAACTGGGGAACAAGCGCTCGCGCCAATGGCGTATCCCGCACTGCGAGCAATCGCCGCGATGAATCGACGAGTTGCCCGGCCTGATCAAGCAGCGGATCGAGGACCCGGTCCTCGGGAAACAGCGGTTCGAAGGTAGCAACGGTCGTCATGCTTCGCCGTAAGGTTCCATGTTGGGTTCAATGTAGGGTTTGATGTCGCCAATTATAGCTGCTTATATCCATGATTTATATGGTCTTTCCTCCAAATCGAGTCGGGTCTTATGTAGGGTTTCATGTAGAGTTTATTTTTGCTCTAACTTGCGCCACGCAACGCAGCGGCGGCGGCCTAGTCATCGGCTCATCGCCACGTAACGCCGCCCGTAACGTCCGTAACGTTCCCGCCCGATGCTACGTAACAATCCTTCAATGTTGCTCCGACCCTTCCGAAGCCCGCCGCGCGTCCCGCGTTAAAAATTCTTTTAGATTCAAGGCTGGCGCGCCGCCCGCCCCGCCCCCACCGCCCGTCGATTCCTGACAGCCCATCCTGGCCCGGAAGTTGCGGTACATGACCCGCAAACACTCCTTTACGGACATGCGAGGGCCAACATGGATTGCAAATACCTGTACATCGACAACATAAAAATCAACTTCGTGCGCCGCACGATCGAAATCGACAATACCGTCGTCGACGTCACGCCGCGTGAATTCGATGTGGTCGAATTCCTGCTCGACAACATGAACAAGATCGTGCCGCGGCAAGCGATCCAGGAAGCGGTCTGGGGCCGCGAGCTCGGCGTGTCGTCGCGCACGCTCGACACCCATATCTCGCGCATCCGTTCGAAGCTGCAGCTCGATCACGACAAGAACCTGCGGATCATCCCGATCTATGCGGTCGGCTACCGGCTGGTGCTGTTCGGCGCGGCCATGACGCACGTCGAGCGCCACGACGCGGCGCCCATCCTGCGCGCCGCGCCGCAGCAGGCGCTGGCCGCCGACTACGCGTAACGCGTAGCGGCTCACCGCGCGACGCGCCGGCAAGTTCCCCCGACGCGCCGCGCCTGACGTGCAGCGTCTCGCGGCACGGCACGCCTGCCCCGCCGCGATACGTCCGACGCCTTCGGGCGGCGGTCACCTTTGCGGCAGTCGCAGGCAGGCGCGCGCGCCGTCGATCGCGGCCACGTCGCCGCACCGCCACGCTGCCACGCCCCACGCCACCGCATCGCCACACCCCCACACCGTCACACCATCGCGCTTCCACGCCGCCCCCACCCCGCAACGGGCTTCGTAGCTGGCCATCGCCCGCGCGGCCCCGCGCTGGACGCGACTACGGATTCCGGCGCGGCACGCGGCCGGCGCCGTCCCTACAATCGACGCAGCAGCCGCGCGCCCCCCGCGCCGCCGGTCACAACCACCCGTCGAACCAACGCCGAATCCGCCCCGATCCCGCCGTGCCTGCGCTGTCCCTGACGAATGCCGACGCCGGCGACGCCGCGAACCGGGCCCCGCCCGCCGCCGCCACCCCGGCCGCCGCCGCGCCCGCCATCCCGCCCCCGCCGGCCGCGGTCGCGCTCGACGCGTCGCCCTGGCTGCCGCGCCTGTCCGCCGCCGCCGCGCGCGGACTGTCGCATGCGTACGGCGCGACGGCCGCGGTGCCGGTCACGCTCGGCGAGCACGCGTACGTGGTGCGCTGGCGTGTCGATGCCGAACCGGCCGCCGACGCGCACGCGTACCGCTTCGTCATCGGCCCGGCCGCCGGCACGCTGTGGATCGATCCGGTCGCGGAAACCGCATGGCTCGGCGACGCGGCCGACCCGGCCGTGCCGGCCGTGATCCGCGCGGCGCTGCTCGCCGACCTCGCCGCACCGCTCGCGGCCGTGCTGCAGGCCGCGACGCGGCAGCGCGTGGAACTGCTGCCACCGCCGGCGAGCGTGCCCACGTGGCGCACCGCGCCGGCCGCGCTGCGCTTCGAGCTGGGTCGCGCCGACGGCACATGGCGCTGCCACGGCGCGCTGCTGTTCGATGCGCCGGACGCGCTCGCGGTGTTCTTCGCGACGCCGCCGGCCGCGCGGCCCGACACGCGCGCCGCGTATGCGAGCTTGCCGGTGCCGCTCGTGTTCGAGATCGGCCGGACCGAGCTGACGATGGCCGAGCTGGCCGACGTCGTCGCCGGCGACATCATCGCGATCGAGCGCTGGCGCGCGCACGAGCAGAACCTGCTGTGCGTCGCGCGAGTGCCGGCCGCACCGGCATGGGAGATCACCGGACGGCCGTCGGGCAACCGGCTGACCGTCGAACGAATCAGGGAGATGCCTTTGGAACCGACCCGCACCGACATTCCGCCCGCGACCGCGCACGATGCGTCGCCGGACGATGCGCCGCGCTCGCTCGACGGCCTCGCGGTCGACCTGCGTTTCGAATTGCCGCCCGCGTCGATCCCGCTCGGCGAGCTCGGCGCGCTGCAGCCCGGCGCGGTGATCGAACTGCAGCAAGGCATCAACCAGAGCGTGATCCATCTCGTCGCGAACGGAATGCTGATCGGCACCGGTCACCTGATCGCGGTCGGCCAGAAGCTCGGCGTGCGCGTCGTCACGCTGACGCAGCCCGCGCCGCGCGAGCGCTGAACGATGGGCAGCCTGCCGAATCCGGTCGCGCTGATCGCGGTGATCGCCGCGCTCGGCATCGCGCCGTTCGCGGCGCTGATGGTGACGAGCTATACGAAGCTCGTGGTCGTGCTCGGCCTGCTGCGCTCCGCGCTCGGGATCCAGCAGGTGCCGCCGAACCTCGTGCTGAACGGCATCGCGCTGATCCTGTCGCTATTCATCATGGCCCCGGTCGGGATGTCGATCCGCGACGCGCTGCAGGCGCGCCACTTCGACGCGTCGGGGCAGCTGTCGACCGCCGACATCGGCGCGCTCGCCGATGCCGCGCTGCCGCCGGTCAAGGATTTCCTGGTGTCGCATACGCGGCAGCGCGACCGCGAATTCTTCGTACGCACGGCGACGTCGGTCTGGCCGAAGAACCGCGCGGACGGCATCAAGGACGACGACCTGCTCGTGCTGGTGCCGAGCTTCACGCTCGCCGAGCTGACCAAGGCGTTCCAGATCGGTTTCGTGATCTATATCGTGTTCATCGTGGTCGACCTGCTGGTCGCGAACATCCTGCTCGCGCTCGGGATGCAGATGATCTCGCCGACGACGATCTCCGTGCCGTTCAAGCTGCTGCTGTTCGTCGCGCTCGACGGCTGGTCGCTGCTCGTGCACGGGCTCGTGCTGTCGTATCGCGTGGCGGGGGCGGGATGAGCGCGCACGGCCTGCGCGGCGGCGTCGCGCGCCTGTGCGCGCTGATCGCACTGGTGCTCGCCTGCGCGGGCATGCAGCCGCTCGACGCGCACGCGGCAGGCAGCGCCGCAGGCTTCGCGCAGCTCGCGCACGCATGCGCGCCGAACGTCGATCCCGACACGCTCGCCGCACTGGTGCGCACCGAATCCGGTTTCAATCCGTATGCGATCGGCGTGGTCGGCGGCCACCTGACGCGCCAGCCCGCGTCGCTCGACGAAGCGCGCGCGACCGCGGGCGCGCTCGCCGCGCGCGGCTTCAGCTACAGCGTCGGCCTCGCTCAGGTGAACGAACGAAACTTCGCGAAATACGGCCTCGACGACACGACGATGTTCGAACCGTGCCGCAACCTGCGCGCGGGCGGCGCGATCCTGACCGAATGCTTCGCGCGCTCGTCGAACACCGGCCGCCCCGCGCAGGCCGCGTTGCGCGCGGCGCTGTCGTGCTACTACAGCGGCAACTTCACGACCGGGTTCTCGAGCGGCTATGTGAGCCGCGTCGTCGCGAGCGCGCAGCGCAATGCGCGCGAAGGCGGCGTCGAGCCGATTCCGGTGGTAAGCGATACGCCGCCGCCCGCGCGACAACGGCGCATGGACGCGGCCGCGACCACGCCGCCGGAACACGCGCGCAGGCTCGCGTCGCCCGCGGCCTCCGCCGACGCGCCGTCGTGCCATGCGCGCCCGGTCGTGATGATGTGCCGCGGATTGTCGGCGAGCCAGGCGAAGCGGTTGTGCGTGCGATGTCTCGATCAGTGAGCGGCGGCACGACGCCGGGATGACGTGCACGACATGGAGGGCATGACACCGCTCGCCGCGTGATCCCGCTTCATGCGGCGCGCTGATGTTCCAGCCACGCCTGGAACATCAGCACCGTCCACAGCTGGTGCTGCCAGTTCATCCGGCCCGATTGATGCTGCCGCCACAAACGATCGACCGCCTGCGCGTCGAAGAAGCCCTCGTCGCGCAGGCGCGACGGCTGCAGCAGCGCGTCGGCCCAGTCGCGCAGCGCGCCGCGCAGCCAGTGATCGACGGGCGCGCAGAAGCCCTGCTTCGGCCGGTCGATCAGCGCCGACGGCACGTACCGGTCCAGCAGCCGGCGCAGCAGCGCCTTCGACTGCCCTTCCGGCAAGCGCACCGCCGCGGGCACGCGCCACGCGAATTCGACGACGTGATGATCGAGGAACGGCATGCGCGTCTCGAGACTCACCGCCATCGCCGCACGATCGACCTTCGCGAGGATGTCGGTCGGCAGGTAGGTGAGCGTGTCGATCGCCATCGCCTGCTCGGCGAAGCTCAGGTTCGCGGGCCACGCGGACACCGTATCGAGCGGCGTCGGCGGCTCCTGTCCGGAAAGCGCGAGGCGCTCCGGATGATGCACCGACGACATCAGCAGCCGGTACAGCCCGATGCGGCTCTCGGCCGTCATCACATGGCCGAGCTTGTGCAGCCGGTCGCCGATGCGGGTCGCCGATTCGCGCGCTTCCACGCCGCCCCATGCGCCCTGTGCGACCGCCGCGAGCTGGTCCGCATGATCGGGGCGCAGCGCATGCAGCGCGGCGGCGATTCGCGCGCGCACCGCCGCCGGCACGCGATGCAGCTTGCGCCACAGGCGCGGCGTCAGGAAATAGCGCGTATAGCCGCCGAACAGCTCGTCGCCGCCGTCGCCGGACAGGCTCACCTTCACGTGCCGGCGCGTCAGCTCCGACACGAGGAAGGTCGGAATCTGCGACGCATCGGAGAACGGCTCGTCGTAGATCGTCGGCAGTTTCGGCACGACGCCGAGCGCATGGTCGGCCGTCACGTAGAGCTCGGTATGCCGCGTGCCGAGATGGCGCGCGACCGCCTTCGCATAGCCGGCCTCGTCGTAGCCGGCCTCGTGAAAGCCGATCGTGAACGTGTCGACCGGGTTCGCCGACTGCGCCTGCATCAGCGCGACGATCGCCGACGAATCGATGCCGCCCGACAGGAACGCGCCGAGCGGCACGTCGGCTTCCATCTGCCGCGCGACCGCCTGGCGCAGGATCACGTCGAGCTGCCCGACGGCCTCGTCGGCGCTGCCCTCGAACGGCTGCTCGCGGCCGGCTTCGATCGCCTGCTCGAGCGTCCAGTACGCACGCACGCGCGGCGTGTCGCGCGCATGCTCGAACTGGATGAAGGTGCCCGGCGGCAGCTTGCTGATGCCGCGATAGATCGTATGCGGCGCGGGCACGCTCGACTGGCGCAGGTACAGGCACAGCGCGTCGCGATCGATCGTGCCGTCGAAGCCCGGATACCCGCGCAGCGCCTTCAGCTCGGACGCGAACACCAGTGCGTCGCCGATCCGGCCGTAGTAGAGCGGCTTCTCGCCGATCCGGTCGCGCGCGAGCGTCAGCACCCGCGACGCGCGATTCCACAGCGCGAACGCGAACATGCCGGTCGCGCGCCGCAGCGTCGCCTCGACGCCCCACGCGACGATCGCCGCGATCAGCACCTCGCTGTCGGAGTGGCCGCGCCACGCCGGTGCGCGACCCGCGCGCTCGAGCTCCGCGCGCAACTCGCGATGGTTGTAGATTTCGCCGTTGAAGACCATGACGTAGCGACCGCACGCGGAGGCCATCGGCTGCCGGCCGTGGACCGACAGATCGACGATCGCAAGCCGCCGGTGGCCGAGCGCGATACCGGCTTCCGGGTCGACCCAGAGGCCCTGCCCGTCCGGCCCGCGATGCGCGAGGCTCGCCGTCATTCGCGCGAGCGTGCCGCGCGCTGTCTCCTCATCGAAGGCGACGCTATTCAGAAAGCCGTCGATTCCGCACATTTGATTTGTCTGCCCCTGTTGACCAGTTCCGTCAGCGGCGGCGCCACCTCGCGGCCCGCCGTCCGGCCGACGGTCGAGCCATCTTACGAAGAAATAAATCAGCAATAATTCATGGGTGAATGTCGGACTCACCCAGAAAAAAAACGGCGTCAAGCACGACGCGCGATCGGCCTGGCGAATCAGAAACAGGTCCGGATCACGATGCGTCGGTGAACCGCACGCATGCCGGTGTTCCGGCCCCGACAGATCGCGCGCGTCAGGCCGCGCCGGTCGCCCACTTCAGCAACTGCGCGACCTCGCGGAAATGCTGTTGCTGGATCGTGCCCTTTTCAGGCGTGCTGTCGTACAGCGCCTGCGCGAGGCCGGCGTTCGCGAGCGTCGGGCGCAGCGCGTCGCGCGCGAGCCGCACGATCCGTTCGGCCGCCTCGCCCTCGCCGCGCGCGAGCACCCACGGCAGCGTGCCGACTCCGCCGTAATAGAGCGCGACCGCGACGCTCGACGAATAGACGACCACCGACGCGAAGCCGATCCGGTCGGGCAGCGACGAGAACTGCGCTTCGCGCGCGAGCTGCCGGCGCTTCGCCTCGATGTGCGGGTCGCCTTCGTCCTCCTTGTGCTCGCGCCGCACTTCCTCGATCGACATCTTCATCTTCTGGCTGAACTCGCGCCGCTGGTGCACGATGTCGATCAGCGCCATCACGATATAGATCAGCGCGGCCCAGCCGAACAGCAGCATCAGCAGCTTCACGATCAGCGCGAGAATCGACATCGGCCGCGTGAAGCCGGACTGCACCGCCGGGTCGAGCGACGCGACGATCAGCCAGCCGAGCGTCGCGACCAGCAGCACGGTCTTCAGCAGCATCTTCGCGAGGTTCACGAGATTGCGCATCGACCACAGGTTCTTCAGCCCCTCGGCCGGATTGAGCCGCGACAGCTGCGGCACGAGGCGGCTCCACGCCATCACGCCGCCCACCTGCACGAAGCCCGCGAGCAGGCCGGCCAGCAGCCCGGCCGCGACGATCTGCGCCGACAGCAGCGCCCAGTCGCGCGCGGCGCCGTCGATCAGCACCGCGAGCCGCGCGGACGGATCGGCCGCGCCGGCCGCATCGAACACGAGCCGGAACAGCGCCTGCAGCCGCGCGAACAGCGTGCCGAGCCCCACCGCGAGCGCAACGCACACGCCGACGAAGAACGCCGACGAGATCGTCTCCGCGCTCTTCGGCACGTCGCCTTTCCGGCGCGCCTCGCGCAGGCGCTTCGCGGTCGGCTGCTGGTTCTTTTCGGCCATGGGCGCTCCGGTTCCGGCCGGCCGTCACGCGCCGCCGTGCGCGGCGAACAGCGCACGCAGCAGCGCCATCAGCCCGCTGTCGGGACTCAGCAGCGCATGCAGCGACGCGTACACCACCGGCAGGAACAACACCATCATCAGCACCGCGAGCGCGCTCTTCAGCGGCTGCGCGAACACGAAGATGTTCAGTTGCGGCACCGCGCGCCCGACGAGGCCGATGCCGAGCTCGACCAGCACCAGCACGATGATCACCGGCGCGGCGAGCTTCACCATCCATTCGAAGATCGTGTCGGTCTGCCGCACGACGAAGGTCTGCAGCATCGACGAGAAATCCGGGCCCAGCGAGCCGATCGGCCACCACGCATACGACTGCGCGAACAGCTGCACCAGCACCTGCAGGCCGCCCGCGGTGACGAACAGCGCGATCGCGACGAAATTGAGGAAGCCCGAGGTCGGGCCGCCCTCGTGCCCGCCCATCGGATCGAAGAACGCGGCGCTGCCGCTGCCGGTCTGGAAATCGATCAGGTAGCCGACGCCCTGGATCGCGAACAGCACCGCGCTGAACGCACCCGCGAGCAGCATGCCGACCACCGCCTCCTTCGCGACGAGCAGGCACCACATCAGGAACGGCAGCGCGGCGACCTGCGCCGGGTCGATCACCGGCGCGACGAACGCGGCGATCACGACCGCGATCCCGTTGCGCACGAGGCCCGTGATGATCTGCTCGTTGAACACCGGCACGACGAACATGATCGGCAGCAGGCGCGGCATCACGTAGAGCAGCGGACGCAGCATGCCGGCGATGTCGTTGAAGTTCGCCGCGTGGTCTAGCATCGGCGCTCCGCGGCGACGGGTGGCACCGGGTCGTCGACGGTGGCGGCCGGGACAGTTGCGCCGCTCGGGTCGACGTCGCCGGCCGCTGCGCCCGTGTCTGCCGTTTCTGCCGCGGCTGCATCCGCCGATCTCGACACCATTTCCGCATCGAACTCGGCGGCCATGCCAGGCTGCCCCGAGGCGTGCCCCGGCGCGTCGCCGGCCCACACCCCGGCCGTCGCGAAGCGCCGCACCGCATGCGCATCCGCGACTTCGTCGGCGTCGCGCTCGACCCGCGCGGCGCGCGCCTGCAGCGCCTTTTCTCCGGCCTTGTCGAGCTTGTCCTCGGCGGCCTTCGCCTTGCGCGCGGCGCGCTGCAGGTCGGCGAGCGTCGCCGCGTGATCGCGGTGCAGGTGCGCGGCCTCGCTGACCGACGCGTTCGCGACGCCGATATGACGGTCGAACGTGCGCGTATCGGCCGCCGCGTTCTGCAGCGCGCGCGCCTCGCGCACGTCGTCGGCGAGCCGCGTCTGGATCGCGGCCTTCGCGGCGACCTGCTGCGCGAGCTGCGCATGCGCGGCGTCGAGCGCGCGCCGGCTCTGCGCGGCGATGCCCTGCTGGCGCGCGGCCGCGACGCGCGCGATCTGGCTGCGCATCTCGCGCACGCGCTTCAGGCGTGCGAGTGTCGCGAGCACGAGCCGGTCGTCGGCTTCAGACATGGTCGTTCGCCAGTTTCGTCAGCTTCGCGAGCTGCGCGTCGAAGCGCACGTCTTCATGCGACGCCTGCGCACAGAACGCGCCGATCGCATCGCGCGCCCGCAGCGCGAGATCGCCGAGCCGGTCGCTGCCTTCGCGATACTCGCCGATCTGCACGAGCAGCTCGATTTCCTGGTACTTCGCGATCAGCTCGCGCACGCGCGCGGCCGATTGCTGGTGCGCGCGGCTCGCGACGAGCGGCATCACGCGCGACAGGCTCGCGAGCACGTCGATCGCCGGATAGCGGTTCGCGAGCGCGATCTTGCGCGACAGCACGATGTGGCCGTCGAGGATCGAGCGCACTTCCTCGGCGATCGGATCGGATTCCTCATCGCCTTCGACGAGCACCGTGTAAAGCGCGGTGATCGAGCCCGTCGCGCCCTGCCCCGCGCGTTCGAGCAGGCGCGGCAGCACGGCGAACGTCGACGGCGGGAAGCTGCGCCGCGTCGGCGGCTCGCCGCTCGCGAGGCCGACCTCGCGCTGCGCGCGCGCGAAACGCGTCAGCGAATCGACCAGCAGCAGCACGCGCTTGCCCGCATCGCGGAAGTGCTCGGCGATCGCGGTCGCCACCAGTGCCGATTTCACGCGCTCCATCGCGGGACGATCGGAGGTCGACACGACGACGATCGAGCGCGCGCGCACCTCGGGGGACAGGCTGTGCTCGATGAACTCGCGCACTTCGCGGCCGCGTTCGCCGACCAGCGCGATCACGTTCACATCGGCCTGCGCGCCGCGCGCGATCATCCCGAGCAAGGTGCTCTTGCCGACACCGGACGGCGCGAAGATGCCGACACGCTGGCCGATGCCGAGCGTCATCAGGCCGTCGATCACGCGCACGCCGGTCGGAAACGGCGTGTCGATCAGCTTGCGCGCCAGCGGGTTCGGCGGGTCCTGCTGCGTCGATACCCACGCGGCCCCCGTCACGGGCCCGCGATCGTCGAGCGGCCGGCCGAGCCCGTCGAGCACGCGGCCGAACAGCGCTTCGCCGACCGGGAAGACGTGCTCGCGCCCCGACGGCACGACGGTTGTCTCCGGCGACAGGCCGGCCACGTCGCCGAGCGGGGTGAGCAGCGTGGTCTGACGCGAGAAGCCGACCACTTCGGCGAGCAGCGTCGGCTGGTTCGGCGTGCGCAACTCGCAGATCTCGCCGAGCCGCGCGCGGATGCCGGTCGCGTTGAGGATCTGCCCGACCGCGTGATTGACGCGACCCTGCACCGACACCGGCGAGAAGAACGCGAGCCCGGCATCGAGCTCGCCGACGAGGCGGCCGCGATCGAACGGCGCGCCATCGTCGTCGCTTTCACAGCCGTTCGGCTGCGGCTCGTCGAGCGGCGCGTTCATCGCGTCGTGCCCTTCAGCGCGTCGCGGCGGATCGCCTGGCGCAGCGCGTCGATCTGCAGGTCGAGGCTCGCGTCGATGCGCCCGGACGGCGTCTCGACCGTGCAGGCGTGACGCTCCAGCTGCGCATCCTCGACGATGCGGATCCGTTGCCGGTTCGACTGGCCCGCGAACGCGCGCTCGAGCGCGTCGCGCATCTCGTCCGCGCGCCCCGGCGCCACCCGCACGATCAGGAACGCTTCGTCGCGCACGAGCGGCGCGATCCGCGCGAGCGCGGCCTCGTACAGCTTCTGCGTGCCCATCTCGCCGACGATCGCGCGCACGGCCTTCACGACGATGTCGGCCATCGAATCCTTCATCGACTCCATCGTGCGCGCGGCGGCCAGCGCCTGCGTATAGGCCTGCGCCGCATGCTCGTGCTGCGCGCGACGCATCCCTTCGTCGTAGCCGGCCGCCTGGCGTTTGTCGAATTCGCGCTGCGCATCGGCGACGATGCGCGCGGCCTCGTCGCGCGCGGTCGCGATCACCGCGGACGCATCGAGCAGTGCCGCGTATTCGCGCTCCTTGAGCACCTTGCGCTCCGACAGCAGCTGCAGGTTGTCGCTCGTGATCAGAAAAGCCAGTCCCATGACGCAAGCCTCTCGGGAATCAGAAACAGGAACAGCAATTCGCCGAACTGGTCGCGCTGCGCGCGATTCAGCCAGTACGGCGCTTCGTCGTCGATCGTGCGGTTGAATTTCAGGCGCGCGCGCCACGCGACCGCGTCGCCCGCCACGCCGATGAAATCCGCGAGCAGTCGCCCGCCGCGCGCACGGATCAGCGCCGGCAGCGCCGCCGGGTCGGCACGCCACGGTTCGAGCGTGTCCGCGAGCGCGACGAATTCCGGTGCGCGCTCGAGCGCGAGCGCCAGCGCGTCGCCGCCGAGCTTCGCCGCGACTTCCGCGCGAATGCGGCGCACGGTCAGCGCGTCGCGCAGCCAGCCTCGATGCAGCAGCAGCCCCGCATACGACGCGAGCTGCTCGAGCGCCGCGCCGGGCAACAGCGCGAGCCGCGCACACGGATTCGCGACGTCGAAATCGTGGTGCCCGGCCACGCCGTTCGCGTCGAGCAGGTGGCGCGCAAGCAGCTTGCGGCCGGCGGGGCCGAATGCGTCGGGCGAGCGGTAACGCGCGGGCCAGTCGGCCGGCACGCGCGTCACGTGCAGATAGCGGTCGGGCCGCAGGTTGAATTCGCAGACGAGCGCGTGAAACGCGGCGCGCCGCCCGGCAGGCGGCAGTGCGAGCGGCTGCAGCCACGGCAGCGGCGCGGCGTCGGGCGTGGCGCCCGGCGGCAGCGCGGCGTGTTCGCTCATGCGCCGTCGCGCGCGCCGTCCGGCGTGCGCAGGCTGCCGCCCGATTGCGCGGTTCCGCCGCCCGAGCCGTTCGCACCGCGCGGCGTGCCGACCAACCCGGCCAGCCGGGCACCGAACATCCCGCGCCGCGCGGCCGACAGCGCGATCACCGCGCAGGTCAGCAGGATCAGCGCGAACACCAGCCAGCCGAGCGGCGAGCGCAGCCGCAGGAGGTCCGACACCGCGCTGCCGATCCCGTCCACGCGCGTCGCGCGCGCGGCGGCCGGCTGCAGGAACAGCGACACGTTGTCGTACTGCAGCCCTTCGATGCTGTGCGCAACGAGATCCTTGACCATCGGCGCCATCGCGCGCAGGTCCACGCCGGGCCGGTAGCGGATGTATACGGCCGCCGACGACGGCTTGATCTTGTCCGCGAGCGGATCGTTCTCCGGAATCACGACCTGCACGCGCGCGACCACCACGCCCTCGATGTCCTGCAGCGTGCGCGACAGGTCCTGCGACACGCCGTACAGGTAGCGCACGCGCTCCTCGGCCGGTGTCGACACCAGCCCCTGCTTCTGGAACAGCTCGCCGAGGCTCGCGTAGCTCGGCTTCGGCAACCCGTTCGCCTGCAGCACGGTGAGCGCCGACTGCATGTCGCCGTCCGCGACGCTCACCTGCCAGGCGTTGCGATCCGACGTGTCGCGCGCGTCGTTGTCCTTCGATGCGCTGATGCCCGCGTCGCCGAGCACGGCGACCATCTGGTTCGCGTCGCGCTCCGACAGGCCGGAGTAAAGCTCCTTCTGGCAGCCGGCCAGCAGCGCGAGCAGTCCCGCGAGCAGCGCACGCGCCGCCCGGCTGCGCCACGCATGCATGCGCGGCGTCGAATCGATCGTCGTCATCGTTTGTCCGCTTCAGGGCGCGCGGCCGGTTCAGGCACACGCACCGGCTTTCGCTACTCCTGCGTCTTCAGCACCGTGTGCGTGAAGCCGTTCGCCGCCTGCGCGACCGACAGGCTCAACTGGTATTCGGAAATCGTGGTGGTCGCCGTCCACTGGAAATCCATCGCCTGCACCATCGTCATCAGCGGATCGCTGCGGTTGTCCGCCATCGACGTCAGCATCTCGGTGCGATGCTTGTCGATGTTCGCGTACCGCGTGTCGAGATCGTTGCCGTACGTGCGCAAGCGCTCGACGAGCGACGCATGGTTTGCCTGCGCGGGTGTCGCGGGCGTCATCTGCACCGCCGGCGCCGCATCGGCCGGCGCGCGCGACATCGCGACGCCCGACGCCGACGGCGCGGCCGGCGCCGCACCCGGCTGCATCAACGCATCGAACTGGCGCACCTGCGCCGGATCGGACGCCGTGCCCGCCTGCTGCACGGCGCCCGCGAGCGCGGCCGCGCCCGGCGGTGCCGCGCCTACGCCTGTTACCGACATGATCGTGTCCTCCTTGACCGGCAGCGCCGGAAACGAGCCGGCCGGCACGCACACACGCCCCGCCGGACGCCCGTCACGGGCGGCTCCGGCATCTGGCGTCGCGCGGCACGGCCGGCGACCGGCGTCATGCGCGGCCGGCGGAACTCAGGTGTTGCGCAACCTGGGCGTTCGCCGTCCCTTCCTGCGCGGTCACTGCGTTGCTGGTTTCGAACGTCGCGGTCGACTGCTGGACCTGGAAGTTGATCTTCGTCAGTTCGAGCTGCGTCTTGGTCAGGTCGTCCGCCTGTTGCTGGACCTGGTTGGTGTTGTTGGCACCGGTCGGGGGGGTACTCATGTTTCGCTCCTTTACGTAAACGTCAGTGAACTTCGTCCCGCTTCCGGCGGCGGCCCCATGCCCCGCCGGCGACGTGACGCGCCGCATGCGCGCGGCGTGTCGCGTAATGCGCGCACCGCGCGACACGCGATGCGCAGGTCCTGTCGCGACGCTAGCGCGCCGCTTCCTTCGATGCGCCGGCCGCGGCAACCGCCGGTACCGCCGGCGCCTCCGGCAACAGCGTCGGCCCCGGCACCGGCTGCGCGACGCCGGCCGCCGCGCCGCTCGCGAGCGGCGCCACGGGCGGCGCCGGCGCCCGCCCGGGCACGCTCGCGGATGCGCCGCCGAGCGGCATCGTGATGCGCTGGCCGTTGCGTTCGAACACCACTTCGTCCGGGCCGATCGACACGACGGTCGGCCCTTCCTTCAGCCGCGCACCCTCGAAATAGCGGCTGCCGTCGGCCGTCTCGATATAGCGCTGATCGCCGTCGCCCGCGAATACCGTCGTGATTTCCGGAATCCCCGCGACGCCGCCGAGCGTCGTCGCGGTGCGCGGCGCGGCGGCATCGGCGTCGCGCACGTCGTCGACCACCTCGAGCGCGGGGCGCGCATCCTTCATGTAGTTGCGGATGCGCGGCTCGATCTGCGCGCGCTCCGCCGCCCCCGTCAGTTCGATCCGGCCGCGGCCGAGATAAGTGACCGTCAGCGCCGTGTCGCTGAAATACGTCTGCGCGGTCGCGACGAGATCGCTGACCACGTAGAGGTTGCCGAGCGCCGCGTTGTCGACGCCCGCGACGATCTGCGCGACGCGTTCCCGCCCGGCCGGATCGCTCACGTAGCCCGACACGATCACGCCGTCGTCGCGCGGCGCGACGGCGAGTTCCGGATACCCATGCAGCAACTGCTGCAGCCGGTGAGTGCGCGCGAGCACCGACTCGTGCTGCCACGGCAGGCGCCCCGACCACGCGACGAAGCCGTAACCGAGCGCGCCGAGCAGCACGCCGATCCACAGCGCGACGACCGCGATCACGAGCCGCCGGCTGCCGAGACGGCGCAGCCCGCCGGTGAGCCAGCCGAGCCACGCGGCCTCGCGCGCGGCGGCCGGCGCGTCGGCCTCGTCGGGCACCGCGACGCTTGCCTGCGCGTGACGCGCGATGCCGAGCCGGATCGAACCGACCGTCACGACGTCCTGCGGCGTCAGCGAGCGGCGGCCGGCGCCGAGCGGCTCGTCGTTGAACAGCACCGGTGCGCCGCCGTCGCCGCCGTGGTTCTGCACCGTCACCGCAAGCGCGCCGACCTGCAGGCACACCTGTTTCGCGCCGATCTCGCGATCGGGCAGGATCACTTCGCAGTCGGCCGCGGTGCCGACCCAGTTCGCGCCGCGCGCGAGCGACATCGTGCGGCCGTACATCGGCCCGCTGAGGAAGCACAGGTTCCACGGCGATGCGAGCGCGGCCGACCCGGCCGAACCGGTGGCACCACCCGCCGTGCCGCCGGACAATGCGCCGTCGCCGTGCGGGTCAATGATGGTCGTCGACATGGGTGGACGCTCCTGCGGTCGTCGCCACGGGCTGCGCCGCCGAATCCTTCGGCGGCGGCGGCAGCGCGGGCGGGCCGAACTTCGTGCCGGGCAGCGGCGCGGGCGTGAGCGGCACCGCGATGTCGTTGTCCGGCGGGCGATACATCGACGTGCCGTTCGAACCGGCCGCCCCGTCCGCGCCCGGGTTCACGGGCGAGCCGTCCGGCGCGTACATCGACGCGGTCGTCACCACGCGCGGCGTCAGCAGGTAGAACCGCTCCATGTGGTTGCCCGACTTGTCGGTGTACTTGAACAGGTTGCCGATCAGCGGGATGTCCGACAGCCACGGCACGCCGCTCTTGTTCAGCCGCACCTCGTCGTCGTTGAAGCCCGCGATCAGCAGGCTCTTGCCTTCGTCGATCATCGTCTTGGTGACGATGTTGCGCTGCTGGATCACCGGCACGTTCGACACGGCCTGCCCCGGCACGATGTTGCCGTCCTGGATGTCGATCGACATCATCACGCTCTGCGGATTGCCGGAGACGGCGGCCGCGTTGCGGATCGCCTCGTCGACGATCATCGGCGTCACCTTGATGCTGGTGCCGGTCGTCACGCTGTACAGCGACGAATCCTGATAGCCCTGCACCTGCACGTAGAACTGCGTGAGGTTCTCGAGAATGGCCTCGGTATTGTCGAGCGCGAGCACCTTCGGCTTCGAGCGCAGTTGCGCCTGCCCCTTCTGCGCGAGCGCGTTCACGCGCGTGAGGAGGTAGTTGCGCAGCGAGCCGCCGATCGACGCGGTCAGCGCGATGCCGGTCGGCATGAAGGTGCCGGTCTGCCCCGTCTCCGACGCGCCGACGCCGAACGTCAGCGGCGGATTGCCGGCGCCGTTGAACTGCGTGTTGCCGTTCAGCGGGTTCTGGCCGTTGCCGATCTGCACGTCGCCGTGCGTCGTGTGCAGGCGCCAGTCGATCCCGAGGCTGTCGAGCGAATCCTCGTTGATGTCGATGATCGTCACGTTGATCTCGACGATGCGCGGCCGCTCGTCGAGCTGGTTGATCAGCGACTGGTAGCGGTACATGTTCTCCGGCAGGTCGCGCACGATCACCGCGTTGATCGCCGGATCGGCGACGATCTGCGGCAGCGTGTCGCCGCCGCCATTCGAGAACGGCGAGAAACCACCAGCAGCGCCGGCAGCGCCGTCGGCACCGCCATAGCCGCCCTGACGCGGGCCGCCGGAGATGTCCGGGAAGTCGAGCCGCGGCACCGCGATCGTCAGCCCCGAGCCGAGCTTCACCTGACGCGCGGCCTGCCCGAGCGGCGTGCTCGACGGCAGCTCGTTCGTGCCGCCGCCCTTGCCGAACAGCCGGCGCAGGATCGTCGCGACACCCGGCACCGTCACTTCCTTGCCCGAGCGGTTGATCGTGAAGTCGGACGCCCAGCCGTACCTGAGCCGGAACGCGCGGATGTCCGCATGCGCCCCGTTCGCCGACGGATCGCCGACCGAGCCGACCGCCTGCCGCACGAGCTCCACGTAGCGGCGCGGGCCGGCCACGTACACGCTGTTCGCGCGGTCGTTGATCACGAGCGTGTAGCGCTTGTCGGGAATCTGCATCGCCTGCAGCGCGCGGCCGATCTCGCCGGCCGCGTTCGGCGGGATCGGGATCATCTGCGTCTGCGACTGGTCGGCCGGATCGACGTACAGGAACGAGCCGTCGTAGTACCACGTGAGCCCGTAGGTCGAGCAGATCGTGTCGAGCGTCTGCTGCGGCGTGCCCGAGAAGCGGCCGCTGATCACGCCGTCGACCTTCGGGTCGACCACGGCCGTCACGCCCTGCGACGATGCGAGCTCGCGAATGAAGTCGCCGATCTTCTTGCCGTTCGCGACGATCGTGAACGGCTTGTTGCGCCAGCGCAGGTCCGCCGCGCGCGCCGGCTGCGCGACCGTCATGCACAGCGAGGCCGTGAGCAGCGCGGTCGCGCACATGGCGAGCGCGGCCCGTTGCAGGCGGCGCGGTTGAGACCGGATCGGGGCGACGCGTCGACGCATCAAAGCACTCCTGTTGAAGAAACGAACATGCGTTCCAGCGCCTGCTGCGCGAAGCGCAGCACCTCGCTGCCGAGCCAGCCCGACAGCAGCACGAGCGCGACCATCACGGCGATCAGCCGCACCGCGATGCCGATGTTGGCGTCCTGCACCTGCGTGACGGCCTGCAGGATCGCGACGACGAGGCCCGTGACGGTGGCGATCAGCACGATCGGCAACGACAGCAGCAGCACCAGCATCAGCGCCTGCCGGGTCAGGTCGAGGATCGTCGAGCTCGTCATTGCGCGACGCCCGGCGCACGCACGCCGGCGCCCGCGCCAAGCGTGCCGTCGTCGGGCGGGTTCTTCACCCAGCCGACCGTATGCAGCTGCACGTCCTCCTCGACCTCCTGGTACGACAGCACCGCGAGTTCCGGCAGCACCGGCTGCAGGATCGTCTTCACGTAGCGGCGTGCGCCGAGCGCGACCATCACCGCGAGCCGCGCGGCGCCTTGCGGGTTGCCGTGACCGCCGGAGCCGGCCGCCTGCGCCGCCGTCGCGGCCTGCACGATCGCGCGGACCTGTTCGCCGATGTCCTGCTTGATCGCGCTCGACAGCGCGAGGAAATTGCCCTGCTTCGTGCGCATCACCGCGTTCTCGATCCGCTCCTGCAGGTTCTGCTCGAACAGCACGACGCGCAGTTGCCGCGTCGCGCCCGCATGACGATCGGTGATCATCCGGCGCAGGTCGACGCGCACCAGCTCGACCAGCGCGATCACGTCATCCGGCTCGTTCGGCGCCCACGTGATCAGGCTCTCGAAGATCACGCGCAGGTTGCGGATCGGCACCTGTTCGGCAAGCAGCCGGCGCAGCACCTCGGTCACGCGCTGCAGCGGCACGAGCCGCGTCAGTTCGCCGACGAGTTCCGGGTGCTCGCGGCGCACCAGATGCACGAGCGCCTGGGTTTCCTGGATGCCGAGCAGCTCGTCCGCATGCTGGCGCACGATCTGCTCGACGTGCGCGGCGAGCGCGCCTTCGCTCGTCAGCCACTTGCCGTCCGGCGCCGCGCCGTCGGGCTTGATCCACAGCGCGGTGGCAAACGGGCCGAACGCCTCGGCCGGCTGGCGCTCCGCACGCTCCGGCAGCGGCGCGACGCCGTCCCACAGCAGCCAGCCCGGCTTCAGCGCGCCATGCGCGGCGAGCACGTCCTGCAGATAGATCCGGTACGTGCCGGCCGCCGCCCCTTCGTCGTCGTTCAGCGTGATGCGCGGAAACACCGTGCCGATATCCGCGTCGACGCGCGCCTTCGCGCTCGACAGCGCGGTCTGCAACTGCGCGAGGTTCAGCGTCGTGCGCAGGTCGTCCGACAGCGACACCGCGATCAGCGACGTGACACCCGCCGCATGCGACACCTTCGCGGGCTGCCCGTCGTCGGTCGCGCCGATGCGGCCCGCGATATGAATCAGGTTGAAGCTCGGTGCGGTCGTCTTGCGCTTCAACTGCGTGAAGGCGAACGCGCCGAGGCCGAACGCGATCAGCGCGAACGACCATTTCGGAAAACCGGGCACGACGAGGAAGCCGGCCAGCACCAGCGCCGCGATCAGCAGCGCGCGCGGATGCGCGCCGAGCTGCTCGCCCAGCTGTTCGCCGAGCTGGCGCTGCCGCGTGTCGCGCGTCGCGACGCGCGTCGTCACGATGCCGGCCGCGATCGACACCAGCAGCGACGGGATCTGCGACGCCATTCCGTCGCCGACCGTCAGGATCGCGTAGCGCTGCAGCGCCTCGCCGATATCCATCCCGTGCATCAGCGTGCCGACCGCGATGCCCGCGACGATGTTGATGAACGCGATCACGAGGCCCGCGATCGCGTCGCCCTTCACGAACTTCATCGCGCCATCCATCGCGCCGTGCATCTGCGATTCCTGTTCGAGCTTCTCGCGGCGCTCGCGCGCTTCGTCCGCGCTGATGATGCCCGCGCGCAGATCCGCGTCGATGCTCATCTGCTTGCCCGGCATCGCGTCGAGCGAGAAGCGCGCGCCGACTTCGGCGACCCGCTCCGAGCCCTTCGCGATCACGATGAACTGCACGACGGCGATCACGAGGAACACCACGCCGCCGACCACGACGTTGTTGCCGACCACGAGCCGGCCGAATGCGTCGATCACGTGGCCCGCGTTCGCGTGCAGCAGGATCAGCTTGCACGACGCGATGTTCAGCGCGAGCCGGAACAGCGTCGTAAACAGCAGCAGCGCGGGAAACGACGAAAAGCTGACCGCCGACGGCACGTAGGTCGACACCGTCAGCAGCACGACGCTCGCGGCGAGGTTCAGCGAGATCATCCCGTCGAGCGCGGCTTGCGGCAGCGGCAGGATAAACAGCGCGACCACCGACACGATGAACGCGGCGAGAAACAGGTCGGCGCGCGGCGATGCCCCGAGACGTCGCCCGGACACGCTGCGGCCGGCGGAAAAGATCCGCTGCCAGTCGCGAGGGAGCGCCTTCGGTTCTGCCATCGTGCCGTCGTCCTGTCGTTGTCGCCGGCGGGCGCGGGCCGTCATGCCCCGCGTCGCGCGGACCGTTGAATGGGACGAGTGTAGCGACGCGAAACCGCATGGAAACGGATGCGCCTCGTAGCGTCGCGGCAGTTTTCCGGTGACGATCGGATCGGACTACGAAACCCGGCGGCGCCTGCGCGCGCACCTCGCCGGAACCGCTTCCATCGCGCGGCGGGCGCCGCGCGGGCAAACAGGGTCAGGACTCCAGACGGCGTGCGGCGAGATACGCGAGCTGCGCGCGATTCTGGACGTTGAAGAGTTTTTCGAGCGAACGGATATGGTGACCGACCTTGTGCAGCGACGTGCGCAGCGCGCTCGCGATCTCCTGGTCGGACAGCCCGTGCACGAGGCGCTCGAGCACCTGCTGCTGCTCGTCGCCGAGCGAGAAGCCGCGCATGCGCGCGATGCGCGCCTCGAGAAACGGCAGCGCGACGCGATGCACGGCGAGGCTCACCGACAGCGCGCCGCCGATCACGCGATCGTCGATCCACTCGGTGCCGTGGGCTTCCGACGTCACGTTCACCGCGACGCGCAGGTCGAGCCGCGGCGCCGACAGGCTGAAGATTACCCCGCTGTTCATCGCATGCGCACGCAGATGGCCGGCCAGCGCGAGCACCTTGCGGTCGCCGCTGCCCTGCGCGGCCGACTCGATCTCGTCGAGCCGCCACGCGACCGGGAAGCCGCTCTGCCGCACCTGCGCGAAACGCGGGTCGCTCTCGTAGAGCATGCCCTCGATATACGGCTGCATGAACGTCGCGGGCGCGAGGTCGCGCAGCAGATGCGCGCACAGGATGCGCCGCCCGATCATCTCGTATGCACCGTAGCCGAGCGTGCTGAAACCGATTTGCCGCAATCGCGCATGGCATTGGGCGAAATCGACGGGAGTCGAGTCGGATTTACCGGGCGCAATTTGAATGCCGGTAAAAACGTCGCGCTCGAACGCATGAATTTCTTTCGAATAAGCGGCAGCGGCCGCGATATCGGCTTGCGAGAACCACTCGACGCGTGGCGCGCCGTCAGCATATGTCATGAGGAGCCCACCCCTTCCCAATATGTGAACCTGCCCCGTCACGATTTGGTCTTTTCTTTATGATTTTCTGGTCGTCGCTATATCGGCGCGAATATGAACCTTTCGCCCGAATTAGTATTACGGCATATTACGCGCACACAGGCATTTTTGTACAATGCCCCCGCGTTTCGTCTGGATGACGATCGGCGCATATCATAAAGATGCTCGACCGCCTCGTCGCGAGCGCCGTGCACGACACGGCTGCCGCGACGCGATGCGCGTCGATTCCGAGGGATGGCTCATGTCCGATATTGCATTGCAAGAAGAAGCGGTCGCCCGAACCTTGTCCCGTCCGCCCCGGCGGACGGCCGCCTGCACCGACGCGTCGAGAGAGCGCCCGGTGCAGGTCGTCTGGTGCGACGACGTCAAGCGCGGCGACATCGCGCAGCCGCACGCGCCGAAGCTCGGCGTCGCCGATACGCTCGCGCACGCGCAGAGCACGGCCGAACGCAACCGGATCGTCGCCAGCCTGCTGCACCTGACGGGCTTCTCGACGTTCGCGTATTTCGCGCTCGAATTCTCGCGGGAGCGCGTCGAAAGTCTCTACCTGCACGAGGCGTTCACGCCGGCCACCTATCGCGGCGACTACGTGCGGCACAACCATCACGACATCGATCCGCGCACGCTCGACGCGCGCGTGTGCAACATGCCGATCGTGTGGGACCTGCAGCAGCTGCGCCGCGAACATCGCGAGCGCGACGGCGGCCCGTGCGTGACGCCGGCCGCGCTCGACGGCTTCCTGCGGACGATGCAGGACGACGGGATGTGCAGCGGCATCATGTATTCGATGGCCGTGCCCGGCACGCGGCTGCACGCGTTCATGAGCTTCACCGCCCCGCGCCGCACGCGCGAATGGATCACGCCGGCGACGATCGAGCAGGCGCTGTCGATCGGGCTGTCGGTGCACAAGTTCGCGTCGCCGCAACTGATCGCGACGTCGCGCGAACGCGCGGTGAACGGGCTCACGCCGTTCGAGCAGGAACTGCTGCTGGGCATCGCGGAAGGTGCATCCGACAAGGAGATCGGCCGGCGCCTCGACACCAGCGCGCACAACGTCGACTATCACCTGCGCAAGCTGCGCAAGCGCTTCGGCGTCGCGAACCGGATCCAGCTCACGTACCTGACGTCGAAGCTCGAACTGATCTGACGCGCGCGCGACGAACCCGCGTAAACGCACATGCCGGCCTCGCGGGCCGGCATGTGCGGGTTGCGGCGCGGTGCCGGGTCCGGCGCCGCTTCCTGGCAAACGCGCCGTTATTTCAGCAGCGTCATCTGCACGACCTTGACGATCACGAGACCGACCGCGATCACCAGATAGCCGCGCAGCACGGCCATCCAGACGCGCGTCGCGACCGTCATGTTCTGCGGCTCGAGCGTGTCGAGCGGCGGCATGCGCCACGTGGCGCGCAGCGCGCGATCGATGCCCGGCTCGACGACGCGCTTGTTGCGGCGGATCAGCACCGTCGCGAGATAACCGGCAATCGCGAGCACCGTGCCGCCGACCAGCACGTCGACGATCGCTTCTCCGCTGATGTCCGGATACATCACCGACGCGGTCAGGATGATCGACAGCAGCACGAGCACCCAGATCACCGCGCCCGTGAAGATGTTGAGCTTCGTCGAGTTGACCCACGGGCCGAGCACCTGGCGATCGTTGCACAGCACGAGCAGGAACACCGTCGCGCTCGGCAGCAGCACGCCCGCGAGCGTCTGCACCGCTTCGGTCAGCAGGCCGAGCGGGCTGCCCGGGATCAGCACCAGCGCGGCAGCGGCCGCGACGATCGCGAAGTAGACGAGATAGAAGCCCTTCGCATCGGACACGCCGCGATGCAGCGAATGACGAATCTTGAACACGTCGCCGATCGCGTACGCGGTCGACAGCGACACCGCCGCCGCGCCGATGATGCACGCGTCGAGCAGCGCGACCGCGAACAGCGTCGCGCTCGTGCGACCCGCATACTGCTCGAGGCCCGCGATCACGCCGCCCGCGTCGGTAAAGCCGCCCGCTTCCGGATGGCCGCCGAACAGCGCGGCGCTGAAGCCGATCATCGCGACCGCGCCGATCAGCACGAACGCGATGCCGATCCACAGGTCGACCTTCTCGTACTTCATGAAGCGCGGCGTGATGCGCTTGTCGATCACGTAGCTCTGCTGGAAGAACAGCTGCCATGGCGCGACCGTCGTGCCGACGATGCCGATCACCAGCAGCATCACGTCGGACAGCTTCGCGTGCGCGGGCCAGTTCGGCACGAAGAAGTCGCGCGACATCTGCGCCACCGGCGGGTGGATCGACACGAGCACCGGCACGAGCAGCAGGCTCAGCACGCACAGCACGATCGCGAACCGCTCGAAGCGCCTGAAGTCGCCGGTACTCACCGCCGCCATCGTCAGCGCGGCCGCCACGCACACGCCCGCGACCTTCGGGAGCCCGAAGAAAGCCAGCACGAACGTGATGCCGATGAACTCGGTGACGATCGTCAGCGCATTGAGCAGGAACAGGTCGATCACGCTGAACGCGCCCCAGAACTTGCCGAAGCGCTCGAAGATCAGGCGCGCATGACCGACGCCCGTGACCGCGCCGAGGCGCAGCACCATTTCCTGGTTCACGTACAGCACCGGCACGAGCAGCAGCAGCGTCCACAGCAGCGTCGTCCCGTAGTTCTGGCCGGCCTGCGTATACGTGCCGAATGCGCCGGCGTCGTTGTCGCCGACCATCACGATCAGGCCGGGGCCGATGATCGCCAGCAGCGTGCGCAGGCGCGCCCACCACGTGCCGCGTGCGGCGGTGTCGTGATGCGCGATGGTGCCGAGCGCACCGCGAATGTCGCCCAGGTGGGCTTCGTCGAGCACGGCGCTGCGTTCGACGGCGATCGGTGGAGAGACGTTGGATGGCGTGGACATGATGAATTCCGTACGGCTGGTTTTTTTATCCGGCAAGCGTGTGGTCTTGGAATACGCACGCGGACGGTGTCCGTGCGCGCATGCCGAGACGCGCTCGGCGTTTCGGTTCAGTCGAGCAGCGATTTCAACCGGGCGAACAAACGGGAGAACACCCGAGGACGGGCGTCGAGCATCAGCATCGCGTCGTAGTGCGGACGCGATTCCGTGACGTGCGGAAGATTCGACAGCAGAAGGCCGAAGTTCATGGTCTGGCTCCTGGCGGCGACGGCATGCGCGCCGGCCGCGTGGTGGGCGCGGGGCCAGTCCGGGGCCTGAACGACGTGTCAGGCTAGTCGGCCGGAGTGTCCCTGCGACCCGGGTTCAAAAGGGTCTGTTGGTGCAACGGGCATAAGGGACAACTGTCACTGTCGTTCATGGCGGCTCCTGTGCGGTGTTCCGGAGAACACGATTGACCGCCGCACGGAGAGCGGGCCGCCGTTCGGGTGCATGCGAAACGCATGCGCGAACGCGGCCGCGCGCCGGGCGGCGGCGAAACCGGACGGCGCATGCGCGAACGCATCACGCTGACCGGCGCGAATCAGGGTGCACGTAGGGGGTTACTGCGGAATACTGCTGCGCGCACCGTTTGCCTGGATGACAAACGGCGGCTTCGATGAGGCGCGGACGTCGGTCGCTCAGGCGGAAACTTCGTTCGAAGATCGACTACTGCAGGCGTCCAAGGCGGCGGCCCCAAGAGTGAAGATGGCGGATTCTATGGACCGGCCGAAACGGAAGTCAACCCTTTGAAGCGTCCTCCGGGGAATATTTTTTCCGCTATCCGCCCACTGAAAGATTCGCGCCCGCAATGACGCGCCGCAACCTTTCAACGCGCCGGCGGGCTTGCGCCGCCGATGCGTGCGAACAACAGTCGCCGCGCGCCGCCGGCGGGCGGTCGTAGCGGGCATCGGGCGGCCTGCGGCGCGGTGGCGCCGCCGGTGCGATATGCGCAACGCCGCCGCTTTTTTGCTTGCACCGCAGCAAAGCTCCCGACTACAATCCGCCCCAATTCATCACGGGAGTCCCTCCGTGGACACATGCTCCAGTTGCAGTTCGATGCCGGTCCAGGCCGGCCAAGCCATCGCGAGATAGCAGCCAGACGCATGTCATTCGCCGCTAGCTCGCATTCGCCGGGTTAGCGCGCGCCCCCGGGCCGGCATCGCCGGTTCGTCCGTCGCACGCTCCGTTACGTTCCAATCGCCGATCGCAGGTCGCGTCATGCCCCCGCGTTCGATCACGTCGTCCGGCATGCGCCGGACCGGACGGAGGGTCGTCATGTTCTTTCAATCGTTCGCGGTCAGACTCAAGCGTCTCGCTCACGTCGCGTGCGACCGCGCGTTCGTTTCGGCCTTTTCGCCGCTCGTCCACACGTTCGGCAACTGGCGCGGCAGCGCGCTCGCGCACCTGCCGACGGCACCGCGCCCGCTCGACTGGATGCTGGCCGGTGCGATGGCGGCCGCCGTCGCGCTCGTCGCGCTGCTCTGCACGGCCGCGTCACGCCTCGGCTTCGCGCAGGTATGGCGGATCGGCGGCTGGCTGCCGTAACCGGCGGCGCGGCGCGGAGCAGCGATGCGCCCACGCACCGCCCGCCCCCGTGCCATCGCCTCACACCACCCCTTCTTCAGCCTAACTAATCAATCAAACAACGGAGCCAACATGAAGAATCGTTTCGAACCCGCGCTGCGCAAACCACGCCTCGACGCGCTCGCGACGCTGCTGCTGTCGCTCGCCGCCGCGCCCGCGTTCGCGCAGTCGTCGACGCCGGCCGCCGCGGCCGAACCGGCGGCCGGCGCCAGCGACGCTGCCGCCGCTCCCGCCCAGGCCGCCGATGCTGCCGCGCCCGCTCCCACCGGTTTCTGGGAGCGCTCGAACCTGTTCGGCAACATGGGCGGCCTGCGCGACGTGCTCGGCGATCATGGCGTCACGCTGAACCTGCAGGAAACCAGCGAATACCTGTACAACGCCGCGGGCGGCACGCAGCGCGGCGGCGCCTATCAGGGCCTCACGCAATTCGGCTTCAACGTCGATACGGAGAAGGCGATCGGGCTGCCGGGCGGCACCTTCAACGTGTCAGCGCTGCAGATCCACGGCACCAACCTCACGCAGCGTTATTTGCAGACGCTGCAGACCGCGACCGGCATCGAGGCGAATTCGACCACGCGGCTGTGGGAGCTCTGGTACCAGCAGGCGTTCCTCGACGGCAAGGCCGACGTGAAGGTCGGCCAGCAGAGCGTCGACCAGGAATTCATGGTGAGCCAGTACGCGGCGACGTTCATGAACGCGACGTTCGGCTGGCCCGTGCTGCCGGCGGCCGACCTGCCCGCCGGCGGCCCCGCGTATCCGCTGTCGTCGCTCGGCGTGCGGCTGCGCGTGAAGCCGGCCGACGCGTGGACCGCGATGGTCGGCGTGTTCGACGGCAACCCGGCCGGCCGCAGCGACGGCGACCCGCAGGCGCTGAATGCGCACGGCACCAACTTCAACCTGCGCAGCGGCGCATTCGTGATCGGCGAACTCCAGTACGCGCTGAACGCATCGCCCGCCGATCCGAAGGCCCCGCAACCGGCCGGCCTGCCGGGCACGTACAAGCTCGGCTTCTGGTATCAGTCGCAGCACGCGAACGATCCGCGCATCGGCACCGACGGGCTGTCGCTCGCGAATCCGGCCAGCAACGGGATGCCCGCCACGCACCGCGGCAACTACGGTTTCTATGCGGTCGCGGATCAGATGGTATGGCGGCCGTCGGCGGACAGCCCGCGCTCGGTCGGCGTGTTCGCGCGCGTGATGGGCGCGCCGGGCGATCGTAACGTCGTCGATTTCGCGGCGAATGCGGGCGTGACGCTCAAGGCGCCGTTCAAGGGCCGCGACAACGATACGGCCGGCATCGCGGTCGGTTACACGAAGATCGGCTCGCATGCACGGGCGCTCGACGGCGACACCGGCACGTATACGACACCCGGCTATCCGGTGCGCCGTGCGGAAACGGTGATCGAGGCGACCTACCAGTACCAGGTCACGCCGTGGTGGCAATTGCAGGCCGACCTGCAGCACTTCTTCCGGCCGGGCGGCGGCATTCCGAACCCGAACGCGGCCGGCGCGCGCATCGGCGACGAAACGGTGGTCGGCGTGCGCACGACGATCACGTTCTGACACCCGCGCATGCGACACGGGCCGGACTGCCGCTCGCGCGGCGATCCGGCCCGTGCTCGTTCACGTGCCTGCGTGCAACGCACGCCGCGCGTCACTCGCCGTACAGCCCGAGCAGTTTCAGCGTGACGCCGTTGGTCCAGCCGAAGCCGTCCTGCAGCGGATATTCGCCGCCCCCGCCGCCGCCCGCGCCGGCGCCCTCGACCACGTACTTCTCGACGAGCTTGCCTTCGGTTGCATACACATGCTTCACGTCGGACAGGAAGCGCGTGCCGATGTCCTTCGCGAGCGCCGGCTCGCCATAGCGGCGCAGCCCGTCGAGCGCGATCCACTGCAGCGGCGCCCAGCCGTTCGGCGCATCCCACTGCTGGCCCGTGTTCTCGGTCGTCGTCGCGAGGCCGCCCGGCTGCAGCAGCGTCTTGCGTACCTCGCGCGCGGTCGCCTTCGCGCGCTCGGGCCACGCGACACCCGCGAACAGCGGATACAGCGCGGCGGCCGTCACGCCGTCGCGCGGCTTGCGCAACTGCCAGTCGTAGTCGCCGTAATAACCGCGACGGTTCCACAGATAGCGGTTGATCGCGGCCGCACGCCGCGCGGCCCGTCCGGAAAAGTCCGCGACGCACGCGAAGTCGCGCGTGACCGTGCAGCCCTTCACGATCGTCGTCTCGAGATGGAACATCAGGCTGTTCAGATCGACCGGCACGATCGACGTCGTGCGGATCGTCGCGAGCGTCCTGCCGTCGCCGAACCAGCGCGAGCTGTAGTCCCAGCCGCTTTCGGCGCCTGCGCGCAGGTCGCGGTACACCTCGTTCGCGGGGCGATCCGGCACGGCCTTCGCGGTCGTCACGTCCTCGAGATACGACTCGTCGCGCGGCGTGTCGCTGGCGTCCCAGTAGCGGTTCAGCAGCGCGCCGTCCGGCATCGCGACCACGTGGCGCGCGGCCTGCCCGCGCGGCGTCGCGGTTTCGCCCTGCATCCAGTACGCATGCTCCTTGCGCAGCGCCGGCAGGTACTTCTGGTAGACCTTGTCGCCTTCGGCCTGCGCGGCGAGCGTGACCATGTATGCGAAGAACGGCGGCTGCGAGCGGCTCGCGTAGTAGGTGCGGTTGCCGTTCGGGATGTGGCCGATCGTGTCGATCAGATGCGCGAAGTTGTCGAGCATGTCGTCGACGAGATCCTCGCGCCCCGACACCTGCAGCCCGAGCATCGTGAAATAGGTATCCCAGTAATAGCCTTCGCGGAAGCGGCCGCCCGGCACCACGTACGGCTTCGGCATCGGAATCAGCGAGCTGTACGGCGGCACCGTCGCACTGGTGCGCGTGAGCTGCGGCCACAGCCAGTCGATGTGCTGGCGCAGCGTCTGGTTCGCGGGCGGCGTGACCCCACCTTCCGGCGGCGGCGTGAAGTGCTGGTCGACGAACGCCTTCAGCGAGAAACCCGGCTGCGACTTCTGTTGCCGATACAACTGCACGATCGTCGCGGGATCGGTATCGGGCGTCGCATCGACGAAGGTTTTCTGGTCGGGGTAGAGCTGTGCCGTCTGCACCGCGACGAACAGGTCGCCATAGAGCTGGCTCGGCGGCGGCAGCAGCGTGCCGGAAGCCGGACTCGCGAGCGTCGCCGTGGCAGGCGCGGCGGACTGGCTGGCCGCCTGCAACGCGGCCTGATTCGCACTGTCGGCCTGTGCGGCGCAACCGGCGACGGCGAGGTAAGCGACGGCGAGGACGGCGGCCCAGCGCAGACGCGGCGCGGACGGATGCGATACGGAATGTGATGCGGAATGTGATGCGGTCGATGCGGCACGACGTGACGTCATGACGTGTCCCCTCCTTTCGATGGTGAGTGGATCGCAGGGGTCTCGTTCGCGCGGGCGCTCGTCTCGATGGCCGTCGATCGATGCGCGTCGTTGTATTCCACAGATGAGTGCCGACTTTCGCACGAAACGCGCATCGCACGCAAGTTTCGCGGCCGGGCCGGGAGACGCACGTCATGTGTCATGTCATGGGCCGCGCCCGGCAACCCGGTCGTCTCTTCTTTCACATGCGCTAACAGGAACGACTGTTGCAACATGCGGAACAAGCGTTGTCTCGCGTGACGCAACGACCACATTGTGGGCATAATGGCGCCTTTACCGCGCGCCCTGCCCATGTCGCCCGTCTTTCTAGCACCGCTCATCGTTGCCTGTGCGTTGTTCATGGAAAGCGTCGACGCGAACATCATCGTCACCGCGCTGCCCGCGATGGCGAGGGACTTCGGGCACAATCCCGTCACACTGAACATTGCGATCACGGCCTACGTGGTCGGCCTCGGCGTCTTCATCCCGATTTGCGGATGGCTGGCCGACCGCTTCAGCGCGCGCGCCGTCTTCCGTACCGCGATCGGCATCTTCGTCGCCGGCTCGCTGATGTGCGCGGCCTCCAACTCCCTCGGCGTGCTCACGTTCGCGCGCTTCGTGCAGGGCGTCGGCGGCGCGATGATGGTGCCGGTCGGCCGGATCATCATCTTCCGCGCGGTGCCGCGCTCCGATCTCGTGCGCGCGATGAACTACCTCGCGATTCCCGCGCTGTTCGGGCCGACGGTCGGGCCGCTCGTCGGCGGCTTCATCACGACCTACCTGCACTGGCGGATGATCTTCTTCATCAACGTGCCGATCGGCATCTACGGGATCTACCTCGCGAGCAAGCACATCGCGAACACGCACGAGGCCGATCCCGGCCCGCTCGACTGGTTCGGCTTCCTGCTGTCGGCGAGCGGCGCCGCGCTGCTGCTGATGGGCCTCACGCTGATCGACGGCTCGCTCACGTCGCGCGGCAACGCGATCCTGATGTGCGCGGCCGGCGCGGCGATGCTCGCGCTCTACGTGCCGTACGCGCGCCGCAAGGCGCGTCCGGTGCTCGACCTCAGTTTCCTGAAGATCCCGACCTACCACGCGAGCGTGGTCGGCGGCTCGCTGTTCCGCATCGGCCTCGGCGCGGTGCCGTTCCTGCTGCCGCTCGCGCTGCAGGAAGGCCTCGGGATGAGCGCATTCCACTCGGGGCTGATCACCTGCGCGTCCGCACTCGGCGGCGCGGTGAGCCGCTCGACGGCCACCCATACGCTGCGCCGCTTCGGCTTTCGCACGGTGCTGATCTACAACGCCGCGTTCGCCGGGCTCGCGATCGCCGCCTACGGCGTGTTCCATCCCGGCATGGCGACCTGGGCGATCTGGACGATCGTGCTGGTCGGCGGCATCTTCCCCGCGCTGCAGTTCACGAGCCTGAATTCGATGATCTACGCAGATATTTCGCAGGCCGATGCAGGCCGCGCGACGAGCCTCGGCAGCGTCGTGCAGCAGATGTCCCTCGGGCTCGGCGTGACGGTCGCCGGCCTCGTGCTGCACGTGTCGCACTGGCTGCAGGGGCATCAGACGATGGTGTGGTCGGATTTCTGGCCCGCGTTCGTGGTGGTCGGGCTGTGTTCGTTCGCGTCGATTCCGATCACGCGGCGGCTGCCGCCCGGCGCCGGCGACGACGTCGCGCGCGGCAGGCGGCAATGAAGCGGCAATGAACGGGCTGGCGGGGAACAGGCAGGCGGCGGAAAAATCGGACTACAAAAAAAATCAGCGGACATCCACACGGGGCCGGTGCACAGCCGCATGGATGTCCGCTCAGGGCTACGGGTCTCTCGTTGGGGGTTGAGAATCCCGGATCTGCTTCCTGCGTGCCATGGACATATGTGCGTCGGAAGCCGAATCATTGCGCGCGTGTTTCGTCGCGCCATGACTGCACTATAGGGAAAGTCGCGCCGCGCATCTGTCAACCATTGTCAGACGCGTCGCGTGCGCG
>NZ_CAJPGQ010000034.1:0-86315 GCF_905339595.1 Burkholderia sp. BCC1977 | reverse complement strand
TGCAGTGCAGTGCAGTGCCGTATCGTGCCGTGTCGTGTCGTGTCGTGCCGCGCCGCGCCGTGTCGTGTCGTGTCGTGTCGTGCAACGTCGATCACGCGGAACGGTGTTTGCTTCCTCGGAAATCCGCCTGCGCGAGCCGCGCATTGCCGCGATCAACAACGCTGCCCGGTGCAACGCGTCTTTCGCAGCCCGGTAGCGCGTTCGCACGCGCATCACCGGATTCGTTGATCGCCGGGTGACAGTGTGTCACGCGCATGCCGGCTTATCGTTCGACGCGATCGCGCGTATCGTCGACACATGTTGTCCGATCCCGGCGACGTCATCGGCATCGTTCGCCAACCGGCCGTTCACGCTCGTGCGAATGCGGCCGTCAAAACAGGAAACTGATCATGGAATTCATACTGGACCACTCGCTCGACGACGACACCGCCCGCGCGGTCGAACATGAAATCTGGCGCGTCGACCCCGACGCAAAGGTCGAGATCGATCGCGCGACGTCGCACGTGAAGGTCGAGTCGTGGCTGTTCCCCGAGGAATTCGTCGTCGCGTTCGAGGATGCGGGCTACAGCGTCAGGATCAAGACGCACTGACGCTCGCCCGCCCGACGACGCACGCGAGCGCGGCCTTCCCGTTACGCCGGCGGCATCTTCCGCACCGGCCGGCGACCGTCGCTCACTCGCCGGTCTTGAACGCCGGAAGCTGCTGCCCGAGCCGCGCACCCATTTCCGCGCCGAGCGCCTGCAGCGCATTGAACGGACGGATCATCACCTCGAATTCGACGATCCGCCCGTCGACGTCGAAGCGGATCATGTCGATCCCCTTCAGCCGCTTGTCGCCGACCGTCGCACTGAATTCCAGCGCGACGCTCGTGCCGTCGTCGTCGGCGAACGCGCGGTGGTATTCGAAGTTCTCGAGGATCGTGAGCACCGTGCGCAGCGCCAGCAACAGCGCGGGCGCCGGTCCGTACGGCTTGAACGCCATCGGCGAGCGGAACACGGCGTCCGGATGGACGATCGTGTCGAGTTCGCCGAAATCCTTGCGCGCGATCATCGCGTGCCACGTCGCGAGCGATGTCGCGACGGCAGGTTGCAGATTCGACAGGGGTTGCATGGTCAACGACTCCGGTAACGTCACACGAAAGAACCTCGCTCGACGGCGGTGCCCGATCGGGCCGCCGCCGCATGATGCCGCGTCGGCGTGATCACGCGTCCGGCAGGATCACGACCTTGCCCTTGACCTGCCGGTTCGCCATGCGCGCGATTGCGTCGGCCGCACCCGACAGCGGCACGCGCTCGGTGATCGCGGGCCGCACCTTGCCGGCCGCGAACCATTGCGCGAGCTGACGCATGTTCGCCGCATGCTGCGCCGGGTCGCGCCGCACGGCGTCGCCCCAGAACACGCCCAGGATATCGCGCTCCTTGAGCAGCGCGAGATTCAGCGCGATCTTCGGAATCTCGCCGGCCGCGAAGCCGACCACGAGGAACCGGCCGCGCCACGCGGTCGCGCGCAACGCCGCCTCGCTGTACGCGCCGCCGACCGGATCGTAGACGACGTCCGCGCCGCGTCCGCCGGTCAGTTCGTCGACGCGGCGCCGCAGGTCCTCGGTCGCATAGTCGATCGTGTCGTCGGCGCCCGCTGCACGGCACAGCGCGAGCTTGTCCGCACTCGACGCGGCCGCGATCACGCGCGCGCCCAGCGCCCGCGCGATCTCGATCGCGGCCAGCCCGACGCCGCCGGCCGCGCCCAGCACCAGCAGCGTCTCGCCCTGCTGCAGGCGCGCACGCTGCCGCAGCGCATGCAGCGACGTGCCGTAGGCCAGCACGAGCGCCGCGCCCTGCTCGAACGTCATCCCCGGCGGCAGCGCGGCGATCTGGTGCACATCGGCCACGCAGTGCTCGGCGAAGCCGCCATGACCCGTGAACGCGACCACCTCGTCGCCGGGCCGCCATGCGCTCACGCCGTCGCCGACCGCGTCGATCACGCCGGCGAATTCCGCGCCGGGCGAGAACGGCAGCGCCGGCTTCACCTGATACAGCCCCTGCACGATCAAGGCATCGGGGAAGTTGAGCGACGCTGCCTTCACGCGGATCCGCACCTGGCCGGCGGCCGGTTCGGGAATCGCGACGTCCTCGATGCGCAAGCGGTCGATCGGGCCGAATGCGGTACACAACAGGGCTTTCATGGGCTCATCTCTCCTTGCGCGACGTCGCCGCGCATCGATACGGCAGCGGGACACGCCCGCGCGACCGGTGCGCGGCGCAGGCGCACCGGCCCGCACCGCGACACCGTCATTCCTGCGGCGCGACGCTCAGAACCACGCGTCGCGCATCTCGAGCGTCGTCGTATCGACGCTCGCCAGCAGGTCGAGCTGCGCATCCACCTTCGGCAGCTCCCAGCGAAAGAAATAACGCGCGGCGGCACGCTTGCCGTCGTGGAAATCGTCATCGTGCCCGTGCGCGGCGAGCGTCACGTCGAGCCACAGCCACGCGACGACCAGATGGCCGAACGCCTCCAGATAGACGCTCGCATTCGCGAGCCGCACCTGCGGATCGCCGAGCGCGGCCAGTGCGCGCGTGACGTCGACGAGCCGCGCCCAGCGCCGCACCAGTGCATCGGCATGTGTGCGCGCGTCGCCGTCCGCGGCCCGCGCGCGTTCGACGGTCGCGCCGATACGCGCATCGAGCGTCCGCAACAGCGCGCCGTCGTCCTGGCCCACCTTGCGGCCCAGCAGGTCGAGTGCCTGGATGCCATGCGTGCCTTCGTGGATCGGGTTCAGGCGGTTGTCGCGATAGAGCCGTTCGACCGGATAGTCGCGCGTATAGCCATAGCCGCCATGCACCTGGATCGCGAGATCGTTGGCCGCGAGACACCACTGCGACGGCCAGCTTTTCGCGATCGGCGTCAGGATGTCGAGCAGTCGGGCGGCGTCGGCGCGCACCGCGGCGTCGCCGTGCGCGCGCGCTTCGTCGACGAGCCGCGCGCAGTACAGGACCAGCGCGAGCCCGCCTTCGACGTACGCCTTCTGCGCGAGCAGCATGCGCCGCACGTCCGGATGCGCGACGATCGGCGCCTGCGGCGCGGCCGCGTCCTTGCCGGCCGGTCCGAGCGGACGCCCCTGCGGCCGGTTGCGCGCATAGTCGAGCGCGTGCAGGTAGCCGGTGTAGCCGAGCGCCACCGCGCCCGCGCCGACGCCGATGCGTGCCTCGTTCATCATGTGGAACATGCAGGCGAGGCCGTGATTCGGCTCGCCGACCAGATAGCCGATCGCACCGGCGCGCCCCTGCGGACGATGGCGCGTGCCTTCGCCGAAATTCAGCAGGCAGTTGGTCGTGCCGCGATAGCCCATCTTGTGGTTCAGGCCGGCAAGCACCACGTCGTTGTGCTCGCCGCGCGCGGCGCCGTCGTCGGCCGGCAGGTACTTGGGGACGATGAACAACGAGATGCCGCGCGTGCCGGGCAGCAGCCGCCCCTGTTCGTCGGGAATCTTCGCGAGCACGAGGTGAACGATGTTCTCCGCCAGTTCGTGTTCGCCGCCGGAAATCCACATCTTGTTGCCGGTGATCCGGTAGCGCGGGCCGAGCGGCGACGCGCCCTCGAAGTCGGCACGCGTGACGATGTCGGACAGCGACGAACCGGCTTGCGGCTCGGACAGGCACATCGTGCCGAAGAAGCGCCCTTCCAGCTCGGGACGCGCGAACGCGTCGATCTGCGCGGGGCTGCCGTGCGCGAGCAGCAGGTTCGCGTTCGCGACGGTGAGGAACGGGTACGCGGCGGTCGCGATGTTCGCGGCCTGGAAGAACAGGAACGACGCGGCTTCGACGAGTTTCGGCAGCCGCATCCCGCCGAACGCCTCGTCCTGGCCGGCGGCGATCAGGCCGGCGTCGGCGAAGGCCCGCACCGCCGGCTCGACTTCCGGAATCAGCGTCACGCGCTCGCCGTCGAACCGCGGCTCCTCGCGATCGCCGCGTGCCGCATGCGGCGCGAACAGGTCGGCCGCGATCCGCTCGCTGGTGTCGAGCACCGCATCGAACGTCTCGCGGCTGTGCTCCGCGTAGCGCGGCAGCGCGACGAGCGCCTCGGCATCGAGCCAGTCGTACAGCAGGAACGCGAGATCGCGTCGCGACATCAACAGGCTCATCGCGACACCCTCCACGCGGCCCGCACGCTCCGCACTCCCCACGTCGCGCACGGCCGCTCGGGCGCGGTCCGGTCGATCCGCGCGCGCTCGATCGATGCATGCTCCATCACGTCTGTCTCCTGTCGGGCCGCGCGCCGGCGCGCGCGTTGGCGCCGGTTGCGGGAACCGGATGATTGGGTCGGTGACTGCCAGTGCCGGCGGGGAATTTAGCACGGTCGTTCTAAAACGACAATGGCGGGTCACCCCGATGCGGAACCGGGGCGGCGGCGACATGGAAGGCCGGTCAGTCCCGGCACGTGACGCGCAGGAGGCGCCGGAGGCGGCGCGCGATGCCCGCGCCCCGCCCCGCTCATGCGTGCGGCGGCGGCCCGGCGGCGGCGTCCGCCAGCGTGCCGAGCGGAACGAAGATGTAGCCCTTCCCGCGCACGGTGCGGATATAGCGGTAATCGCCGACCGCCTGCTCGACCAGGTTGCGCAGCCGGAAGATCAGCACGTCGAGCCCGCGCTCGGAGCGCCCGGCCACGGTCAGCCCCAGCAGCGCGAGGATCTCCGCGCGCGACAGGACGCGCATCGGCTGCGAGATGAACAGTTCGAGCAATGCGAATTCGCTGGCGCGCAACCCGAGGTCGTCTCCCGCGCGGGTCGCGCGCCGCGTCACGAAATTCACCTCGATGTCGGCGAATGCATAGGTTGCGGCATGCCCCGGCCCGCGCGACGCGCGTGACCGGTTCGGCGCGTAGCGGCGCATCGCGCTGCGCACGCGTGCGACCAGTTCCATCGGCTCGAACGGCTCCACGACATAGTCGTCCGCGCCGATCTCGAGCGCGACGACCTTGTCGACCACCTGCCCATCGCGGCTGATCACGATCACCGGCATGTCGTGACCGGCGCGCCGCAGCGCACCGAGCGCCATGTAGATCGCCGTGGCCGGCCGCTCGAGCCGCAACACGATCAGGGTGGGCGGTGCCGCGCTCACGTGCGCGAGCAGCATCGACACGTCGTCGAGCGCCGACGTATCGATCTGGCTGCCGCGCAGGAGCGCGCGGATCATGTCGCGCATGCGCGGATCGGGCTCTACGACGAGAACTTGGGTAGCCATGGAAATTCGTCCGGCACGACGGCCCGCACGGGGCATCGCGACGTCACGCCGACCCGCCGTCCGACCGGAACGGCCGGGCGCGGCCTGCGCGAACCCGCGCGTGCGAGGCGTCGGCGACTACACATGCAGGCAGCAATCGAGACTCGCCAGGAAATAGCTCAGGCTCTTGCGGATCGACGTCTCGACGTCCCGCACGTCGCGGGCCGCGGGCGACTGGCCGAGCAGCGTCGCGACGATGTCGAGCGCTTCCCACGGATGCCGGTCGTCATAGTCGGCATGCAGCTTGAGCCAGCGCATTGCGCGATGCCGCACGGCCGGATCGAACTGCAGTTCGTAGGGCGATGCGCACAGCAGCGCGCTCCACTCGCCCGTCACGCCTTCGATCGCATAGTTGGTCGCGGCGATGCTCGGCGCGAGCGCATCGGTGTTGCCGCTCTTCCAGCACCAGTGGCTCAGCGCGAATCCGGCCAGCGGCGCGTCGGCACGCAGCAGCATGTCGATCGTCACGCCCGATTCCGCGGCCCAGTTGGCCCAGTGATCGACGTGGTTCTGCTCGACGCGGATATTGCGGATCAGATAGCGCCGCGCCTTCTCGTCGCCGCGCGACCGATAGGCGGCGGTCTTCACCAGGTTCATCGCCATGTATTCCGGAAACTGGCTGACCACCGCCCAGCCGGTCACGAAGAATGCGCGCAGTTGCGACGCCCGCAGCGTCCCGCCGCCCATCGCCGCGAACACCGGATGCGCACGGACGCGCGCCTTCAGCTCGTCGGTCGCGCCGACCACGTCGCGCAGCCAGGCCGGATAGCTCGCCAGGTCCATCAGGTCGCCGGTCAGTTCAAATGGAGCACTCATGCGTTCGTTCCTCGCTTGGTTCAATGGAATCCCCCTTCCTGCCAGGGCGCGGGGCGGCTGAAGTAGTAGCCCTGGCAATAGTCGACGCCCAGCGCGCGAAGCATCTCGGCCGTTGCCGTGTCCTCGACGTGCTCGGCGACGGTGCGGTACTGCATCACGTGCGCGATGTCGTTGATCGCGGACGCGATGCCGCGCTTGATGCTGTCGGACGTCATGGTCGCCACGAGGCTGCCGTCGATCTTCAGGTAGTCGATCGGCAACTGGCGCAGGTACGAGAACGACGACATGCCGGCGCCGAAGTCGTCGAGCGCGAAGCGGCAGCCGAGGTCGCGCAGCTCGCACATGAAGCGCGACGCGACCTCCAGGTTGCGCACCGCGCTCGTCTCCGTGATCTCGAAACACAGCAGCGACGGGTCGAGCCCCGACGCCGACAGCTCGGCGATCACGAACTCCACGAAACGCTCGTCGGTGATCGACATCGCCGACAGGTTCACGTTGTATTCGACGTACCGGCGCTGTTCGAGCCGCGCGAGACGCCGGATCACGGTGCGCACGACCCAGCGGTCGATCATCGTCATGTGGCCGTAACGCTCGGCGGCCGGCAGGAACACCGGCGAGATCAGCTTGCCGTCGGCGTCCGGGATGCGCAGCAGGATCTCCGCGCGCTCCTGCGCGCCGAGCGCGGGCTGGATCGGCACGATGCGTTGCGCATACAACTGGAAGGAATTCGTTTCGAGCGCCGTCTTCACGCGCCGGCTCCACTGCATGTGATACGCCTGGCGGCTCGAATGCATGTCGCGCGAATCCGCGACGTGCACGCGATTGCGGCCGCGATCCTTCGCGACGTAGCACGCGATGTCGGCCATCTGCATCGCCTTCTCGACGCTCTCGGGCCGGCACGCGAGATCGAGCACGCCGATGCTCACGCTGATCTTGAACGGCTCGCCTTCCCACATGAACGTGAAGTCCTCGAGACACGCGCGGATGCGCTCCGCCTTGCCGCCGTCCGGCGCGCCGTTGCGGCCGGCCGGCAGCAGGATGCCGAATTCGTCGCCGCCCAGCCGGCCGAACACGTCGTCGTCGTCGAGGCAGCGCGCGAACACCGCGGTCGCGTCGCGCAGCAGCGCATCGCCGGCCGCGTGCCCGCACACGTCGTTGACTTCCTTGAAGCCGTCCAGGTCGAGCACCAGCAACATCCCGCCGCCGCGCTGCGTCAGCGCGTCGCCCAGACGCCGCTCGAACTCCGTGCGATTGATCAGGCCGGTCAGCGCATCGTGCGACGCCTGCCAGGTCAGCTTCTCGATCAACTGGTATTCGCGCGTCATGTCGCGCAGGATCAGCACGTAGCCGACGCAGCGGCCGGCGGCGTTGTCCATCTTCGACAGCGATGCGCGCACCGACACCGACGAGCCGCACACGCGGATCAGGTCGAGATCGCGGGTGAACGTGTGGTCGCCGCTGTTGCTGAGCGACGCGAGCAGCTTGATCGACATGCCGGTCGACGTGTCGATCAGGTCCAGCACGTCGTTGATCGGCTTGCCGACGCACAGCCGCGACGGCGATCCGAGCAACTGCTCGGCCGCCGGATTGACGGTCTCGATGCCGCGCGTGAGACCGATCGTGACGATCGCATCGGCGACCGAGCGCAGCGCGGCTTCCGCGAACGCCTGGCTGCGGTCGAGCTCGGTCTGCATCGACACCTGCTGGCGTTGCGCGCGGCTCGCCCACCGCACCGACAGCAGGATGATCAGCAGCGACGCCACGATGTACGACAGGAACAGCTGGATGACGGCCGAGCGGAATTCGGCGCTCAGCTCGGCGGAGAAGCGCTTCGGCAGCGGTTCGATGTGCGAGTTGAGATCCCAGATCGCGCGGTTCAGGCGGCTCGTGCGCCGAACGTCGTCCGCATGCACGGCCTCGTGCAGCGCGTTGGCGATCTCGCGCAGGTCGACCAGTTGCCGGTCCGCATCCTCCCAGTATTGCAACGCGGCGTTCAGGCGCGCGAAGCTGCTCAGGATCGGGTAGAACCACACCACCGCCGACGCATCGACGGGATTGATGCCCGCCTCGATCAGCGCCCGGCGCGCCACCCCGTGATCCGGCGGCACGCTCGTCATCGCGCGACGCGCGACGCCGAGGAAGGCGAGGGTCCGGTCGACCGCCAGGTAATCGTCGAACAGCTTTTCGTCGCCGGTCTGCCCGTAGCGGCTCAACAGGATGACCTCGTCCTTCTGCGCCTTCGACCAGCTGCTTTCGCCGCCGACGTACACGCGCAACGACATGATCACGATCAGGCTGACGGCGACGAACCCGGCCAGCGCGACGACCACCACGACGATCGGCAGGATGCCGAGCGCCGGACTCCATGGCCACACGTGAAACGAGCTGCGCTGACTCTGGAGCTTCGAAATGTTTTCCATACCTGACTTTTCTGATTCTTCTCGATGCTGCCTGCCGCGTCGCTGCGCGTCCTGCGTTCAGGCCTGTCCCCTTGCCATGCTCCCGACGCGCCGGCGCTCATGCAGTCGCGGCGGCACGCCGGTGGCGGCCGCGCGGCAGGACGCGGCGCCGTCGACTAGGTCGTGCGGACACGACGCGACAACTCGGCACCGGCATCCGTACCGGCATCGGTCGCGAGAATCCGGCGTGTTTCGTCGCGGACGACCCGATGGCAGTCGCAGCCCTGCCGTTCGAGACCGGCGAGATCCGTCAGCACGATGGCACCGCGATGCTGATGAATCAGGCCGAGCTCGTGGAGCTGCCGCGTGGCATCGGTGACGGTCTCGCGGCGCACACCCAGCATCTGTCCCAGCATGCCGTGCGTGACCGGGATCTCGATGCTGCGCGAGCGCTCGTAGGCGATCAGCAGCCAGCGGCTCAACTGATGCCGCATCACGTGATGGCGGCTGCAGAACATGACCTGCGACGCCTGGGACAGCACCAGTTGCATCCGCACGAAGACCTGCCGGCGGATCGTCGCCGATGCGTCGCACGCATCGGCGAAGCGGTGCGCATACAGCCGATACGCGAACCCGCCGCGATAGACGACGACGCGGCGCTGCATCGCGCTGCCGATGACGTCGTCGCACACGATGCCTTCGCGGCCGATTTCCGTCACGCCGAGTGTCGCCTTCCCGCCTGCCGTGTATTGCAGGGAAATACCCGCCGTCACCGGAAAATAGACGGCCTCGAGATTCTCGCCGGCATCGCACAGCACCTGGCCGGTCTCGAGATTCGAAAGCATCAAATGAGGCGCCAATTCCGAACGGTTAATTCCGTCGAGCGCAGACAGGAAATGATTGGCACCAAGTGCATGCGGCAACTCGATGACGTTGTTGGCCTGATGTATCACGGCGCACCTCGTACGTTGTATCCCTGCCCCTCGGCCACCGAACCTTCCTGCTGTTTTCACCGCACCGGCTTTACGGTTTTTCCGCCCTTTTCAGCGCGGTGACATTGAGCAAAAAGGTATCACGCAGCCCAACCGTTCGCGACCCTCCGCTTTTGTTACATGAAGTAATTTGACAGTTCGGCTCACCGCCCGAAGATACTTGCATTGTCAATAAAAAATATGCGATTTAAACCCGGACCATATATCGAGGATTGCTCAATGAATCATCGAAAATGACGAATGAATGCCAATACACCGTAATGCTATTTACACGGCAAATTAAAATCATTCTCGAATCGAAAAGAATGCGGGAAGTGTGGGCTATCTCACACTTCCCGGGCGACCGGTGCGGGCAAGGTGACGGCGCGCACGCCGGAGACGGGCGCTAGTGCGCCGATGCCGTGGCCCTGCCCGCGTCGAGCGATGCGGCCCGCAATGCGTCCGCCGGGTCCGGGAACTCGCGTTGCCGCCAGTGCGCGAGCTGCGCATCGCGCGCGTCGGGTGCAAGCGGCTGCGCGTCGAGCCGGTCGCGTTCGGCCGCATAGTCGCGATAGCGCGCCTGCCACGCGTCGTCGTCCTGCTGCATCCGCTCGACGCGCGCGGCGACCTCGGCACCCAGCTGCGCGCGCAGCGCATCGGGCGCCGCGCGCTGGCCGTCGAGCCGCGCGAGCGTTGCAATCGCATCGCGTTGGCGCGCCGCGCGCTCGCGTGCGTCGCGCTCGCCCGGCGGCAACGCCTGGTCGAGCGCGGCGAGGCGTTCGCGCTTCTGCGCGTCGCCGAGCGTCGGATCGCGCGCGATCCTGATCCGGTCGAGGTCGTCGCGCTGCCGCCGGAATGCCGCGTCGAAGAACGGCGTGCTCCAGTCGCCCAGCCAGCGGCGTGCGAGCGCCGCGCGCCGCTCGAGTTCGCCCGCGATCGCGTCCGGATCGAAGCCGGTGCCGGCGTGCGTCGCGCCCGGCTGCGTGTCGAACGCGGCAATGCACGCGCGATAGCGCGGCCATAGGTCGAGCGCGTCGCGGCGGGCCGCCGCGCCGATCGGTTGCGCATCGATCTCGTGCACGACCAGCGCATCGAGCGCCGCGGGCGTCAGGTCATGCTGCGCAAGCAAAAAGTAATCGAAGAATTCCGGCACCGCGTGCACTTTCGCGAGGCGCCCGTCCGGCCCGACCGGCAGGCGCGGCGCACGCGAGCCCGCGAGCGACGCCGGCAGTGCGGCAGCGGACGCGGCAAGCCCCGGTTGCGGCACCGCCGCACCGCTCGACGCGGCGTGGCCGGGCGGCGCGGCACCCGCGGCCGTCGTCGACGCTGCCTGAGGCGCGAATGCATGCCACACGGCCGCCACGGCGATCACCCCGGTCGCGCCGTACAACCCGGCGCGGGGCAGCATGGTCCGCACGGGCATCGCTCAGACGCCCTGCTGCTTGAGCCGGTTCGCCTGCACGCGCAGCGCGGCGACCGGGTCTTCCGCATACGCGCCGCGAATGCCGAGCAACTGGTTGATCGCGTCGAAGTGATTCCAGCGATAGCGCGTCGAGATCACCGTGCCGAACAGCGAACTGCAGGTCGACGTGAAGCCGTCGTTCGGGCCGGCGCCGGCCAGCGCCATGATGTTGCCGGCCGTCAGGAACACGAGCGTCGACGGATCCAGCACGTTCGCCGGATCGATGACGGGAATCACGCTGGTGTCGACCGCGCCGGTCACGATGCCCAGCAGCGACACCGGCTGGTACGCGGCCCCGCTCCACGAGTACAGCAGATGCACGTTGCCGCCGATCGTCTCGGCCGGTGCGCCGGTGCCGCACGCGCCGGCGCCGAGCCCCGGGCTCGGGAACAGCTGGTTGAACCACGCGGCATAGGGCGTGCTCAGCGCGTTGAGCGCGGCGATCGCATCCTGGTTCGTGTTGTGCGTGTCGCTGGTGAGGATCCCGAACAGGTTCAGCAGCGAACCGAACACCGGCGTCGACAGGCCGGTCGGGTCGAGCTTAAGCGCCCGCAGCACGACATCGGCGAACTGCGAGCCGCGATGCGGCGTTGCGATCGTCGTGACCGACGCGACGAGCGCGGGTGCGACCGACGCCACGTAGCGCGACGTCAGCCCGCCCTGGCTGTGGCCGATCAGGTTCACCTTGGCCGCGCCCGTGACCGCGAGCACCTGCTTCACGTAGGCCAGCAACTGCTCGCCGCGCCCGTTCGGGCCGAGGTCGCTCTGGAAGCCGGACAGGTCGGCGACGTAGACGGTCGCACCATGCCGCTGAAGATCGGCCTGAATGCCGTACCAGTACGGCACGACGCCGAAATAGTCGTCGGTTCCGGTCAGCCCGTGCACGAGGATGATCGGATAGCGGGTCGCCGCGTAGTCGTCGACGGCCGTCTGCGCACCGGCCTGCGCCGGACCCAGCAGGACACACGCGAGCAGCGCGATGCGGGCGATGGGGGCAATGAACCACGCGCATGCCCGCGGAACGCGTCGCGCCGCCGCAGCGTGCACGACCGTCGCGAGGAACGCCGCCACGATGCCTGTCACGGCGGCATCGGCACCGCGACGCGGCGCGATGCGCGAATCGATGTCGATGTCATGCATTCGCGCGCTCCCATGCGGCATGCGCGGCGACACGCCGCTGCCACGCGATGAACAGCGGCGCGCCGATGACTTCGAGCGCCGTGAAGCCGACGAACGGCGGCCACGGCAACCCGAGCGCCGCGAGCGAAATCAACCGCCCGATACCGCCGAGAAAGATCATCATCCACAGCGTCGCGAACAGCCGCCCCTGCGCCTCGATCCGCGGGATCACCGAAAACGCCGCGAGCCCGAGCCCGAGCCAGACGCCCGCGTAGAAGCGCAGGTTGCCGTCCAGCGTCGCGTCGGCCGGCAGCGCGAAGCCGAGCGACGCATACAGCGGATCGTGAATGCCCATCATGCCGAGCCCCCCGGTGATCGTCGGAACCAGCGCAAGCACGGCGGTCGCCGCCTGAAGCGCGCGTTTGCTCATTCGAACTCTCCTTGCATCATCGATAGAAAATACCCAGCACCTGAATGCTCGTCGATTCCTGCATCGCACCGAAGCGGCTCCACGACGGCCCGCCCTGATGCAGCCATTGCAGCGCAACATCGAACCGGTCGAAGCGACGCCGCAACTCGAGCCAGTATTGCCGGCCGCCGCCGAGATCGGCCTGTACGAAACCCGACAGGTCGAGGCGGCGCACGCCGACGTTGCGCCATGCCGCCATCACGAACACGCCGTGACGGGTTTGCAGTTCCTGCGCGGCGATCGACGTCTGCACCGCGCTGCCCCACGCGGCCGGGTTCGCGCGCTGCAACGACCGCCATTGCGCCGCGTCCGCGCCGCCGCTGTTGCTCTGGAATTCGGCGGTCAGCGACAGGTCGACCGGCAGCGTCCACGTCGCGCCCACCGACGAACTGGCGCGGAACGCACGATCGTCGACCGCGCCGGTGGCACGCGCGATCAGCGAGCGTCGGTAGCCGCCCGCCCACTCGACGTAGGCGACCACCGAGTTGCCGAGCAGCACGCTCAGATTCTGGCCGAACTGCGGTGCCTGCCCGCTTTCGCCGTAGACGATCCATTGCGGCTGGAGCGCCGCGGTGAGCCGCTGGCTCGCGACGAGCATCCAGCGGTCGACGCCGTTGGTGCGCTGCAGGTCGGACGACGCGGCCGCATCGCCCGGCAGGCTGCGGCGCGCGAGCCGCGGCGACAGCAGCGCCGCGAGCGAGCCCGTGTCCCACACCTGTTGCGCGCGCAGCCCGACCGTGCCGAGCCGGTTGGTGTGCCGGCTGTCCGGATCGGGCGGCACGTCGAGGCTCACCGCGCCGGCCCGGAAGAAGTCGGTCGGGTTGTAGCCGATCGCCGCGCCGAGCCGCTCGTTCACGCGCCCCGCGTCGACGACGAACGCGGGCGACGCGCGCCAGCTCGCATACGCTTCCTTCACGAGCGTCACGTCGCGCGACGTCGTGCGCGACGTGCCGAGCGGATCGAACCGGTCGAAGCGCATCGAGAAATGCGCGGCGAACGACGGCGTCAGCCACTGCCCGTATTCGAACTCGATCGACAGCTGGTTGCGGCCGGCCGCGCCGCCGTCGCGATAGCGGCTCGTGCGCAGCGCGTCCTGCACGTTCAGCTTCCACGGCTTCGCGGTGTCGGCGGGCGTGGCGGCCGGCTGGTCGGCCAGCGCGAGCGCCGCGGCATCGGACGCGTCGACACCGCCCGTGCCGCCCGTCCCGTCCGCCCCGCCCGCCTCTGCCGCGCGCACGAACGCCGGCAGCAGCACGAACGCGAGCGCCGCGATCCGGCCTCGGCGTCGCACCGTCATTGCGCCTGGAAGCGGGACAGGTAGTCGCGCTGCAGCCATGCGTCGGGAATGTCGCGCCATGCGTAGTCGGAGAAGCGCATGACCGTGACCCAGTTGCTGTCGAGCCCGTCGATGATGACCGTCTCGGTCGGCCGCTCGACGCCGAGCTGCATCGTGTAGCGGCGATAGAACGCCGTCTTCAGCAGCCGGTCGCTTTCCGAATAGAAGCGTGCCTTCAGCGGCCGGTTGTTCGCCGCGTCGATCCAGATCTCGATGCGGCGGTAAGTCAGCCCGTCGCCGTGGCCGGCGAGCGCGAGCCGGTACGCGCGACGCGTCTGCCGGTCGCCGTCGACGATGTCCTCGACGCCCTGCAGCCCGGCCGTATAGTCGTGCGCGAGATTGACCGTCACGACGTCGCCGTTCGCGGCCTGCCCGAGCAGCCGCTGGTCCGGCGAGATCCGCACGCTCGCCTGGTTCGACGGATCGTAGAACCACAGGTCGTTGCCGTTCTTCAGCATCAGCTTGCCCGTGTCGCGCGCCGGCGCGACGAAGCGCACCAGCGTGCGGAACGCACCGCCGGGCGCGTCGGGCTTCGAATAGATCGACAGCGTATTGCCGTCGACCTGCTTGCCGGACCGGTACTCGACCAGCGTCGCGGTCAGCACGAACGATTTCTCCGGCGTGCGGATCGCGTCGCTCGCGGCGAGCACCTTCTGCGGATCGGGCGCCGGCTGCGCATGCGCGACGCCGGCCAGGAACGAAAGACTCAGACAGCATGAAACGAACAGGCGACGCACGGGCGCTCTCCCGAAAGTGAAGTGAACGAAAAATGCGGCACGGGGGCGACATCACACATGCCGCAGTGCATCGACGATCGACAGCCGCGCCGCATGGCGCGACGGCAGCCACGCGGACAGCCCGGCCACGCACGCGAGCCCGACGAACGTGACGGCGATGGTTCGCCACTCGCCCCACACGCGCACCGTCAGCGCGACGGCATCGATCCGCGCGGGCGGCGTCCAGGCCAGCCCGCTGTGGTTGACGAGCGCGGCAATCGCGAGCGCGACCAGCACGCCGAGCGACGCGCCGGCCACGCCGAGCAGCGCGCCCTCGCAGACGAACAGCGCCTGGATGCCGCCGCGCCGCATGCCCATCGCACGCAGCGTGCCGATCTCGACGGTGCGCTCGATGATCGCGGTGCTCATCGTGTTGCTGATCACGAACAGCACGATCGCGCTGATCAGCACGAACACGAAGCCGAAGATCACCGAGAACATCCGGTTGGTCTGGTCGTAGAACGGGTTCAGCGTCGCGAAATCGACGACGTCGAGCGCCTGCCCTTCGAAGCCGCCGTGCAGCAGTTGCGCGATGCGCGCCCGCGCCGCGGGCAGATCGGCCGTGCGCGCGAGCTGAAGCTCGATCGCGGTCGCGCGCGGCGCGGCGCCGCCGTAGACGAGCCGCTGCGCCTGCGGCAGGCGCACCGCGAGATACACGTCGTCGAGCTCCTTCACGCCCTGCTGGTCGGCCTTCGCGACCAAGAAGCGGCCGACGTTCGGCGCGCCGCCCGCGCTCGCGGTCAGCACTTCGATATGGGTCACGCCGTCGTCGGCCGGCCGCGTGCCGGCCTCGCCCTGCGCGAGCGCCAGCACGTCGGGCGGCGCATTTGCGGCCGGTCCGGCGGCGGGCGGCTCGGCCGGGACCGGCGGCGCATCGTGGCAATCCGGCACGCGCAGCGGGCCGCACAGGTGCAGCACGCGCGCGACGCCGAGGCCGACGATCGCCGCATCGTCGGCGCTGCCGCGCAACGCGAACGCGCGCGGCCGCAGCGGGAACCCGTACGCGTTCCATTGCTGCATCCGGTACTGGTCGTCCGGAATCGCGCCGAAGCCCATCACGGTGCGCGACACGCCGGCCTCGAAGTTGCCGGCGATCCCGCCGAACTGCAGCGTCGGCGTGACGACCTGCAGCAGCGGCGCGAGCTGCCGGTCGCGCCGCAAGCGTTCGATCAGCGCCGGGTAGTCGCGGATCCCGTATGCGGCCGGGTCGCCCGTGCCATACAGGAAATAGCCCTGCCGCTGGATCTGCAGGTGGCCGCTGCGCTGCACGAAATCGGTCTGCAGGCCGAGCGTGATGTCGCGGCTGAAGCCGCCGAACAACAGGATCGCGCTGACGCCGACGATCATCGCGAGCAGCGTGGTGAGCGAGCGCCGGCGGTTGCGCTGCAGGTTGCGCAGCGCGAGCATCAGCGTATGGGTCATCGGCATACCTCCCGGGTCGCCGCGCCGTCGCCGGCCTGCTCGCGACCGACGATGCGGCCGTCGAGAATCCGGATCACGGCGTCGGCCACCTTCACCACCTGCGGATCGTGCGACGACACGATGAACGACACGTCGCGCTCGCGCTGGATCGTGCGCATCAATTCGATGATCGCGTGCCCGGTCGCGCTGTCGAGGTTCGCGGTGGGTTCGTCCGCGAGGACCATCGCGGGCTCGGCCGCGAGCGCACGCGCGATCGCGACGCGCTGGCGCTGGCCGCCCGACAGCTGGCTCGGCCGGTGCCGCGCCTTGTCGGCCAGGCCGACCGCGTCGAGCAGGTCGCGCACCCGCGCCGCGCGCCGCGCCGGCGCCCAGCCCGCCATCAGCAGCGGATACTCGACGTTCTCGTACGCGGACAGCACCGGCAGCAGGTTGAAGGTCTGGAACACGTGGCCGACATGGCGCGCGCGAAAATCGGACAGCGCATCGTCGGACAGCGACGCCGTGTCGTGACCGGCGATCGTCACGCGCCCGCCGTCGGGGCGGTCGATGCAGCCGATCAGGTTCAGCAGCGTCGTCTTGCCGCTGCCCGACGGGCCGCTCAGCACGGTGAAGCGGCCCGCGTCGAGCGTCGCCGACACGTCGGCGAGCCCGGTCACGCGCACGCTGTCGAGCAGGTAAGTCTTCGACAGGTGTTCGACATGCACGAGGCTCACGATGCACCTCCCGCGCGCGCCGCCTGCACCGCCTGCACCGCCTGCCCGGGCGCCGCCTTCGACGCCGGCGCGCCCGCACCGCCGGACACGGCCGGCAACCCGCGTATCAGCCGCCGCAACTGCAGCCGGTACGCGAAATGCTCGACCTCGATCACGTGCCGCGGCGTGCGATGGAACGCGATGCCGCCGCGCCAGTCCGAGCGGCCGCGCCGGATCAGACGGTCGATGCGCGCGGCCTTGCGCGGCGCCGCGTCGCGCGCATGCAGATAGCGGGCGAGCAGTTGCGCCTGATAGTCCATCAGCGGCCAGTTGCCGGTCGACGTCTGGAACAGCCCGACGAAGAACAGGTCGGGATGCCGCGCGTCGAACAGGTTCAGGTACAGCGACGGCTGCTGCTTGCGCCATTGCAGGTGCGCCTGGTCGATGAACGGAAAGCTCGGCTGGTAGCCGGTCGCGTACACGATCACGTCGACCGGCTCCTCGCTGCCGTCGACGAACACGACGCGATCGCCCTTCAGTTCGCGCACGTCCGGCCGCGCGTCGAGGTCGCCGTGGCCGAGGTGATAGAACAGCGTCGAGTTGATGATGAAATGCGATTCGAACAGCTTGTGGTCGGGCTTGCGCAGCCCGTAGTGTTCCGGCTGTCCGGCCGTCGTCAGGCGCAGCAGCCGTTCGCCGAAAAAGCGCCGCGCCCACAGCGGCATGCGCAGCCGCAGCGGCCATTCCGCCCACTCGTCGGCCGGCATCCCGAACAGGAATTTCGGCCAGTAGTAGTAACCGCGCCGCGTGCTGTGGAAGACCGCGCTCGCGTGATGCGACGCCTCGACCGCGATGTCGCAGCCGGAATTGCCGGCGCCGACCACGAGCACGCGCTTGCCGTCGAACAGCTCCGGCGTGCGGTACTGCGACGAATGAAGCTGCAGCCCGTCGAAATGACCGGGATAGTCGGGCAGTTGCGGATGCGACAGGTGGCCGTTGCAGACGATCACGCCGCGATAGGTCCGCACCTCGCCCCGATCCAGTTCGACGCGCCACCGCGTGCTGCCCTGCACCGGTGCGATCTCGAGCACCGAGCGGCCGAACTCGATCCGGTCGTATACGCCGAAGCGCCGCGCGTAGGCGCGCAGATACGCGAGTGCCTGGTCGCCGCGTGCATAGGTCGGATAGTCGTCGGGAATCGGAAAGTCGGTGTACTCGGAAAACCGCTTCGAGCTGATCATGTGGATCGAGCGATACACCGCGCCGCTCGGCCGGCCGTAGTACCAGTTGCCGCCGACGTCGTCCTCGCGCTCGATCACGTCGAAGCCGATGCCGGCCGCGAGCAGGTTCTTCGCGGCGGTGATGCCCGCCGCGCCCGCGCCGATGATGCAGTACCGCGCGCCGTCGTTGCGCTCCGTCATGGTGAACCTCCTCTTTCCGTTCAAAGAACCGACGCCGCCACGGCCTGCGTGTCGGTCGCGCCGGCAAGCCGCGCGTCGTACAGGTCGGCGATCGACGCGCCCGCGCGATCGGCGATCGCGAAGCGATCGTCCGGATAGCGCAGCAGCATGTCGGCGTCCCCGGCCGCCGCGGCGCCGAACACGATGCGGCCGATCCGCCACGCGCGCGGCGGCTCGCCGTCGGCGGGCCAGGCGCCGAGCAGCACGCGCAGCACGTTTTCCAGGTGATTGACCGGCAGCCACAGCTGCGGACACGGCACGCGCCCCGCATCACCCTGCACGCCCTGTACACCCCACAGCGCGGCAGGGTCGGCCGCCTTCGCCTGGGCGATGCCGCCGCTCCATCGAGCCTCGGGCAACAGGTCGTCGCGCCAGCTCGCGCGTGCGAACCGCCGGGCCGGGGCGTCCTCGGTTTCGCGCGGCAGCGCGACGGTCACGCCGCCGGGCGGATGGCCGCGGTACACGAACGTCGCATCGAGCAGCACGCGGCCGGCGAGCGACGCGCAGCGCACCGTCACGTGCCAGCCGTCGTCCACCGTGCGGCCGCTCACGTCGGTGTCGAGCGCGAGATCGCCGTGGCCGTCGAGCGCCTCGGCGAGCGCGTCGAGCGCGATCGCGACGTCGACGGCTTCGTGCAGGCACGCCCGCTCGCCGCCGGGCGGCGCGACCCAGTCGGCCACGACGCGTGCGTGCTCCAGCAGCAGCGACGCCGGCACGGCCGCGCGGCCGTCGAAACGGAATGCCTGCGCGTAGGGTGCGCCGGCCACGCGAAAGCGCGTCGAGAAGCGCGCGAACGGCTGGAAGCGGCGCGGCGCGCCCGCGTGATGCCGGCGCGTCGCGAGTTCGCCGAGGTTCGGCAAGCCGTCGACCGCGTCGAAGCCGCGCAGCTGGATCGGCGTCAGCGCACGGCCGACCGCGCCCATGTACATCGGTTCGCCGCTGCCGGGTGCCGCAGGATTCGCCGGATTCACCGGCGCCGCGAGTTCCGCGAGCCAGTGGCGCACGCCGTCGTCGATCCGCATCGGCGTCACGTAGCGCCGCGTGACCGCGAGGTTCGTGATCATCCCGACGCCGTCCCAGGTCGGCCACGCGATCGTCTTCACGACGCGCGCCCCGGCGTCGCGCCGCGCCCACCAGCCGAGCCGCGCCAGCGCCTCGTTCGCCGCCGCATAGTCGGTCTCGCCCGTCATCCCGCCCCAGCGGCCGGTCAGCGAACCGACGTTGACGAAGCAGTCGACGCGCGGCCGATCGCGCACCGCCGCGTAGAGATTGAGGAAGCCGAGCACCTTCACGCGCGCGGTGCCGATGAATTCATCGACGGTCTTGCGCGGCAATCGCACCGGCTGGTCGATGCCCGCGTTGTGGATCACGCCGCGCAGCCGGTCGCCGAAGGCATCGCACAGCGAGCGCACGGCATCCGCATCCGTCACGTCGCATACGCGGTAGTGCACCGGCAGGCCGAGCGCGGCCACCGCATCGAGCGACGCCTTCAGTTCGCGCCGGCGTTCGAGCTGCCGCAACGTATGCCGGATCGCCTTCGGCGATCGCGTCGGCGTCGCCTGACGCAGTTGCTCGATCCCGTAGCGCTTGAAGCCCGCGTCGTCGAGCGCGAGCCACGGCTCGTCGCCGGCGGGCAGCACATCGCGCCCGGTGACGATCACCGTGCAGCGACGGCGTTTCGCGAGCGCGCACGCCGCCAGGAAACCGATGCCGCGCGCACCGCCCGAAAACAGCACGACGTCGTCGGGCCCCCAGTCGGGCGCCGTGTCGGCCGGCAGATCGTCGCGAGTCGCGACGAGCGTGTGGCGTCGTCCGCCGCGGTGGCCGACCTCGAAGCGTCCCCAGCGATACAGTTCGCGTGCGATCAGCTGGTCGACGCGCCCCGTTTCGTCGGGCGCGACGTCGAGCACGCGCACGTTGCAGTTCGGCAATTCCTGCGGCAGCGTCTTCGCGAGCCCGGCCCAGAGTCCGCCGAGCGGCTGCACGAGCGGGTCGTCGCCGTAGCCCATCAGGCCGTCCTGCCAGGTGAGCGCCAGATAGAACAGCCGCGACGTCGACGCCTCCTGCGACCAGTCGCCATAGCATGCCTGCAGCAGCGCGACCGTGCGGCGCAGCGGCGCTTCCCATTGATCGCGCGCGTCGAGCGAGAACGGCGCCTCGACGCCGAGATCGACGATCCCGTCGAACGGCCCCGATTGCGCGACGAACGTGCTCGCGGCGGTCGCCGGATCGACACCGTCGGCCGGCGCGAACACGCCGGGTTTCGCACAGGCGCGCGTGAGCGTCGCCACCACGCGCTCGACCGTGCGACCGAGGCCGTTGACGATCGCGATCCGCTTGCCGCTCAGTTCGGCCGCCGGCAGGTCGGGCAGCGGCTCGATCTCGACCGGCCGCCACGTGAAGCGGTGCGTCGGCGTGGCGTCGGTGCCCCGCGGCGCTTCGTCGGTGAGCGCGTCGCGCCGCAGAAAGGCCAGCACGGCCGGCGGCAGCGTGGGGCCGGCGGAACGAACGGGCGTGGGTGGTGCGGTATTCGCCGGTTGCTCGGCGTCGGGTGCCGGTGCCGGCGACGGCGACGGCGACGGCGACGGCGACGGCGATGGCGATGGCGATGGCGATGGCGATGGCGATGGCGATGGCGATGGCGTAGAGCCTAACGCTTGCGCTTGCGTGCCCGTGAACGGACACACCGGTGTTCGCGCAGCCGGCACGCTTGCGTCATGGCCCGCCTGCCCCGCGGACACCCGCTCGCGCGCGCGCGGCTTCGCGATCAACGGAATCCCGTCGCGCGGACGCAGCGAGATCGTCGCGCCGGTATCGAGCGCATGACCGGGCACCGCGCTCAGGTCGACGTGCTGCGCCACCACCGCGATCAGCACGCGCATCTGCAGCAACGCGGTCTGGTAGCCGATGCATTTGCGCATCCCGCCGCCGAACGGAAAATACGCGTACTTGTGCCGCACCGGCGCATGCGATCCGAAGTTCTCCGGATCGAACGCGTCGGGGTTCGCCCACAGCGCGGGATGACGATGCGTGACGTATGGCGACATGAATACCGACGAGCCCGCCGGCACGTGATAGCCGCCGATCTCGTCGTCGTCGACCAGATCCCGCGTGAAGCCCCAGATCGGCGGATACAGGCGCAGCATCTCGTCGACGGTCTGCACCAGGTACGGCAGGCGTTCGAGATCGGCCGCATCGGGCGCACGGCCGCCGAGCACCGCGTCGAGCTCCTCGCGCAAGCGCCGCAACACGCCCGGATGCTGCGCGAGCGCATAGAGCCCCCACGCCATCCCGCTGCCGGTGGTTTCATGGCCGGCGAGAAACACCGTCATCACTTCGTCGTGCACCTCGCGCTCGGTCAGCGGCGCACCGGTATCCGGATCGCGCGCGGCGAGCAGCAGCGAGATCACGTCGCTCGTGTCGCAGCGCCCCGCGCGATGCTCGGCGACGATCGCGTCGACGATCGTGTCGATCCCGCGACGCGCGTGCGCGATCCGGCGATTGAACGGCGTCGGCATCCAGCGCGGCACGAAATCGTTCATGTTGCCCTGCGGCATCATCGCCGCGATGCCGAACCGCACGGCCGGCCCGACCTCGTCCGCGTGCCGCGAGATGTCCGCGTTGAACAGCATCAGCCCGAGCATGCGCAGGCTCACGCGCATCATTTCCTCGACGACGTCGAACGGCGCGTGCGCCGGCCGCTTCAGCCAGCGCTCGACGAGCGCGAGCGCCGCGTCGCCGACCGCGGCCGTGTGCGACTCGACCTGCTTGCGGTGAAACAGCGGCTGCACCACGCGGCGGTGACGGCGCCAGAACTCGCCGTCGGTCGTCAGCAGGCCGTCGCCGAAGAACATCTTGAAGTTGTCGTAGAAGCGGCCGCGCACGTAGTTGCGGTGGTTGTCCTGCAGCACGTGCTGGACGCCGTCCGGATGCGCGAGCGCGTGCGTGAGGAACGGGCCGAGCCGGTTGCGCGCGATGTCGCCGTACTGCTGCTGCAGCCTCAGCAGCATCGTGACGGGATTGCGCTTGTACTCCGCGAGGTTGCCCATCACGACGCTGCCGCGCGGGCCGGGCGCGAGTCGCTTCATGCTCATGCGGACACCTGTTCGGAAGGCGTGCGCCCGGCCAGCCGCGCGTCGATCTCGCCGCGCGCGGCGAACGCGCCGGTCACGCGGTGCACGTAGCCGATCACGATGCCCGTCACGTCGCGCATCTGCATCACGATCCCGCCGTCCGGACGCACCGCGACAAACCGGTTGCCGCTGCTCGCCGGCCCCTCCAGCGCGAACGCACGCGGCGTCACGCGCAACGCGATCGACGCGTGACGGCTCGCCAGCTCGCAATCGTTGCCGGCTTCGTACAGGTCGATGCGGCCGATCGACATCGGCGCCGCGAGCGGGATGTAATCGCCCGCGACATGATCGAGCGCGGCCACGCGCGCGAGCCCGTCGAGCAGGATGCTCGGCACCACGAAGCGCGAGAACACCGGATCGCCGTCCGGCACATTCAGCCGGAAACGCGCCTGCTTGCCCGCGTCGCTCATGCCGGTGTCGGTCGTCGACACGAACATGCCGGTCAGCCGCACCGGCGCCGCGTCGAAATGATACGGATCGGCGACGGGCGTAAACGTCCCGATTGCCGGTTCGTGCCACATCGGCGCCGGCGCATACGCGTTGGCCAGGCGAACCGTGATCTCGAAGTGCGGCTTGTCGCGCACGAGCAGTTGCCCGCCCGGCGCCAGCACGTCGCCGGAGATCCGCACGTGCACGTGCACCGCGTCGCCGTCGCGCGACGCGATCCGCGCGTGGATGCGCTTCACGCTCGGCCGCTTCGCGTCGTAGACCCGCAGGAAGTGCAGGAATGCCGCGTCCGCGAAGCCGACGACCTTGAGCCCCGGCACGAGCCGCAACGCGGCCTCGGCGGCCACTTCCGGCACGAAGGTCCCCGGCAGCGTCGGAAAGCCGTTGACGACGTGATGCTGCAGGTACGCGTCGCGCTCGAGATCGAACACGCGCTCGAACGTGACGCTGTCGTCGGTCCGCGCGAGTTCCGCGCCGAGATAGAAATCGGGACCGCGAGATGTGGCGATGGTGTCCGGCGCGTTTTCGTCGAGGTCGAAGTAACCCGGCAGATGCGTTTCGATCGCGCGCCGCTCGGCCTCGCCGAGATGCACGGACATCGCCGCGCGCGCGCCGAGGCCGAGTTCGCGCATGAAGTGATGCTGCCCCTCCGCGGTGCGCATGCTCGTGAACAGGCCGCTTTTCTCGAGGAACGCGCGCGTGACCGGATTCGCGCCGAGCCCGACCGAGCGCCACAGCGTCCAGCCGATCGTGAATTCGTCGTGACCGAGCGCCGCGCGGTGATACGACGCCTGCGTGTTCAGGAAGTCGTTGCCCGACGCGTAGTCGGTTTCACCCGCCTGCCCGGTCAGCCCGATGAACGAGCCGAAGTTGCACCACAGGCGCGGCTGCCGCGCGCCGAACGCGTGGCGCAGGTTCCAGTAGCCGCGCACCTTGATGTCGCGCACCGCGACGAAATCGTCCAGCGACTTCACGACCACCGATGCCGAACGGTTCAGTCCGGCCGCGTTGACCAGCAGGTCGACGCGCGGCTCGCGCGCGAGAATCGCGTCGATGGCCGTCCGCACGCTGTCGGGGTCGAGCACGTCGGCGCGCAGGTAGGTCACGCGGTGCGCGCCGCAGAACGCCCGCATCGCCTCGATGTTCAGGCACGCCGTGCGCGCGTCGGCACGTCGCTCGAATGCGCGGATGATCTCCGGCAACGGCCGTTCCGGATGCCGCGCCTTCTGCTGGCGGATGTAGTCCGGGCGGCTCTTCGCGAACGTTTCGTCGTCCATCACGAGCAGTTCCGCGTCGATCGTGTCGAGCGCGCTGCTGCCGATCAGGTACAGCGTCGGGCGCACGTGCGCGGCGAGTGTCTTCATCAGTTCGCCGGTGATCCCGCGCGCACCGCCAACCGCGACGACGACCGAATCCTGACCGAGCGACAGACGCTCGTCCGCACGCAGTTCGCCCGCATCCGCGATCACGCGCGGCGTGCGGCGCCGCCCCGCCCCAAGGGCGACGACCGGCAGCCAGTGACGGGCGCCGCTTTCGCGTTCGGCCTCGCGCAGCGCGTCCGGCAGCGCGCGCGCCTTGGTCAGCACGGCAACCGGGTGAGCTTCCGGCATCTCGATCGCGAGCGCCTTCACGAGGCCCGTGAACAGCCCGGCATCCGGATGCGGCACGTCGCCCGCGAGCGCATCGAGCAGCAACGCGACGAAGCTGCCGTCGCGCTCGAGTGCCGCATGGCAGCGCTTGATCGCGAGGAACGCCAGGTCATGCAGCGCGAGCCGCGCGGGCGCGGCCGGCGCGGCAGCGCCCGGTGCGAGCGTGCCGGCGTCGAGCGACGTGAGCACCCGCACGTGGCCGATGTCGTCGGGCACGACGTCGAGCGCCGCTGCGTCGATCCGCTCGATCCAGTGCCAGCCCGACCGTTGCGCGGCGAACGGCCGCGTCGACAGCACCACGCAGCAGGGGCCCGGATCGGCCTGCGCGGCCAGCGCGTCCGGCATGTCGGTCACGATCACGCAGCGCGGCGCGATGAACGGCATCGACCGGCCCGCCGGCCGCCACGGCGCGTCGCGCCATTCGATCCGGTAACGCGCGACGCCGAGCGGCTCGCCGTCGGCCGCGACGCCGGTCCGGCGCAGCGAGCCGGGTATCAAGGTGCCGGGGGAAGCGGGTTCAACGGACGCGGCAGGCGCGACCGTCGACGCAGTCGGCGCCACCGACGCAACGGCCGGCGCCGTCGCAGGTGCGGGCGGCACATGCCGCGCATCGGGATGCGGCTCGCGCGGCGCGGACGCCTGCGCGCCGTCGCACTCGCATGCAACGTGCAGCGCATAGCGCGCACGATCGCCGCCACCGTCGCGCGTGAGCGTCGTGCCGGCATCACGCGCGACGATCGCGCGCAGCACGTCGATCGCCGAGTCGGCCCCCGCATACGTGACCGCACGGCCCGTCGCGTCGCGCGGCGCAGCCGGTTCGACGGCAGCCTGCGCATCGCCGCCGCCGATCACCGCGAGTACCGGCAGCCCTTCCGCCTGCGCTCGCCGCACCGTCGTGACCGCGAACAGCACGATGCCCTCCGCGAGCGGCAGCCCGAACGCCGGGCGCACCTCGTCCGCCGAGTTGCCGTTGATCCCGCCGACGATCGCCATGTCGAGTTCGCCGCTGCACAGGAAGCGCTCGGCCGCCTCGAACGCGGCCAGCGTCGACGCGTGGCCCGCATCGACCGTCATGTTCATCCCGTGCAGGTCGTGATAGTTGGCGACACGCGCCGGGATCACGTTCGGCATCATCCCCGGAAACGAATTCTCGGTCGTCGGCGCGACGAGCTGCTTGGTCGCGGCGCGCAAGTCCGCCAGCACACGTTCGGTCGCCGCGCGTTCGTCCGGCCGCGTCGCGTCGAGCACCGCTGCCGCGATGTCGTCGAGATAGCAGCGGCTCGCGTAGAGCGCCGCGTTGCGCGTGGGCCCCATGTGCCCCATCACGAGCCCGATCGTGTCCGCATGTTCGTGCCAGAACGTGCCGAGTCGTTCGCGCAGGTCGTGCGCGGCGTCGAGCGCCATCAGCTGGCAGCGATCGAGCGCGCGCAGCACCGCCGGCGGCATCTTCACGCGCGCGAAGCTCGGCAGCGGGTAGCCGATCCCGAAGCTCGCGTCGGGCGCCCGGCCTTCGCCGCGCAGCCAGGCGGCGACCTGTGCGTCGGCGTCGAGGCCCGGAAACTTCGCGGACCAGCCGACGATCGCGAGCGGTTCGCGCTTGAACCGCCCGCTCGCGTCGCCGGCCGGCAGATCCGCGCGGTATTCCGACACGATCAGGTGGCCGTTCGTGCCGCCGAAGCCGAACCCGGACACCGCCGCGACGCGCGCCGATTCGCGCCGGACCGGCCACGATACCGGCGCCACCGGAATCCGCAGGCTCGTGCCGGCGATGTCGAATTCCGGCGGCGGCTCGCTGAAGCGATGCTGCGGCGGAATCACCTGGTGCCGCAACCCGAGCAACACCTGGATCACCGACACGACCCCGGCCGCCCAGCCCGTATGCCCGACCAGCGACTTGTTCGACGTCACCTGCACCGGGCGGTCGCGCCGGATCGCGTCGCGCAGGCTCTGGAACTCCGCGAGATCGCCGGCCGGCGTGCCCGTTGCATGCGCAACCACCCAGTCGACGTCGGCCGGCACCGTCGCGGTGCGCGCATACGCGCGATCGATCGCGATGCGCTGGCCGGCCGAGTTCGGCGCGTAGATCGCCTTGCCCTTGCCGTCCGACGACGAGCCGAACGATTTCAGCACGCCGAGGATGCGGTCGCCGTCCGCCCGCGCCCGCGCCAGGCGCTTCAGGATCACGACGCCCGCGCCGTCCGCGAACAGCACGCCGTCGCAGTTGCGGTCGAGCGGCCGCACCTCACCGCTGCGCGACAGCCCGTGCAGCTTCGAGAACAGGACCGAGCCGCGCGGCGCGAGCGCGAACGCGCCGCCGCACGCGACCACGTCCTGCATGCCGAGCAGCAGCGCCTTGATCCCGAGATCGATCGAATACAGCGACGACGAGCATGCGGTGTCGACCATCATGCAGTGCGCGTCGTCCGGCAGCACGCCCTTCATCGCGTTCAGGCCGACCCGATGCGGAAAGAACGACGCAAGATCGCCGGCGCCGCGCGCATAGCGCGCGCTCAGCACCGCATCGATCGCGGCCACGCGGCGCTCGCGCTCGGCCGCGTCGACGCCCGCATCGATCAGCACCGCGTTCAGGCGTTCGCGCGCGGCGGCCAGCACCATCCCCTCCTCGAGATGCTGGCTGCCGTCCGCCGTATAGCCGACGAGGAACGCCACGCGATCGGCGTCGCGCAGCGTCACGCCGTCGAGCGACTGGCACAGCGCATGCCGCAGCCACAGCGTCGTCAGCTCGCGTGGCGCGGTGCCCGCGTCGAGTTCGGCGCGCACCGTCGGGCACGGGTCGAACTGCTCGATGAAGACCGAGCGCGACTGATAGCTCTTGTCCTCCGCCGACGTATCGGGCGAATAGAACGAGCGGTAATCCCAGCGATCCGGCGGCACGTTGCCGAACAGTTCGGGGCCGTCGAGCAGCGCGCGCCAGAACGCGTCCGGGTCGCTCGCGCCGGGCAAGGCGAGCCCCATGCCGACCACGGCGATGTCGTCGCTGTCCGGCGCGTCGTCAGGTGACGCGGCGGGACGGTCGGTCAGCGGTGCGCTCACGGAGACGGGCGGCACCGCGGCGGGCATCGCCTCGCCTGCATCCTCCGCACGCTCCACGCTCGCCCATTCCGCACGCGGCGACAGCCCTTCGCTGCATAATGACAGCCCGCCGTCCGCGACGACCACCTGACCGGTGATCCAGCGCGCCGCATCCGACGCGAGAAACACGACGAGATCGGCGAGATCCTCCGCCCGTGCGAGCCGCTTCAGCGGCGTCGCCGCGATGCTCGAGCGCTTGGTGTTCTCCGGGTCCGGAAACTGCGCGGCGACGTCCCCGTCGATCAGCGTCGACGACGCGCCGTTCACGCGAATGTCGCGGCCCGCGTATTCGACCGCGAGATAGCGCGTGAGCGATTCGAGCGCCGCCTTCGCGGTGCCGACGACCAGATAGTTCGCCGGCACGAGCGTCGCGCCCACCGACGACACGTTGACGATCGCGCCCCCGCCCGAGCGCGCCATCAGCGCCGCGGCACGGCGCGCGCACCAGAACGCGCCCTTCAGGTTGGTGTCGAGCGCGCGATCGAAATGCTCGGCGCCGATCTCGTCGACGCCGAGCAGCGCGCCGGACGCCGCATTGTTGACGAGCACGTCGAGCCGGCCGTAGCGCCGTTCGATCTCGTCGAACATCCGGTCGACCTGCGCCTGCTGCGCGACCGACGCCCGGATCACGTCGACCGTCGCGCCGAGCGCGCGCAGTTCGTCGGCCGTCTGCTTCGACGCGTCGAGCGAGTGGAAGAAATTCAGGATCACGTGCGCGCCCTGCTCGGCGAAACGCCTGCAGATCGCCTTGCCCACGTTTTTCGCACCGCCCGTCACGAGAACGAGCTTGCCGCGCATGCTGGTATTCGACATGGATCGCCTGCCTATCGAGAACTTGTCATTACGGGCAGGGCCCCCCCTGCCGACCATCGTTTCGGCCCGCGGCCGTCAAGCGACTGCCTTCCCCTGGTTCTCGTAGACGAAATCGACGATCTGCCCCATCGCCTTGAAATCGCCGCTGCGGAAATTGGCCGGCAGCGGCGGCAGCGCGTAGCGCGCGGTGATGCGCTGGATGATCTCGGTCTGCTTGACCGAGTCGATGCCGAGCTCGGCTTCGAGCTCGATCGTTTCGGAGAACACCTCGGCCGGATACTCCATCGCTTGCGCGTAAATATCGACGAGCTCCGCGAACAGCCGCTCGCGCGGCACGTGGGCGGGCTTCGCCGCCGCGAGCGGTTCGTGAGGTGCCGACGGCGCGGGTACCGCCGTCAGCGTCGGCGCGGCCACGGCCGCCAGGCGCGGCGCGGACGCGATGGGCGGCTCGGCCTGCGGCGCGAACCCGACGGCCGTCGGCGCGGCGCCGGCCGGTGCCGTGCTTGCCGCATCGAACGCGTGACGCAGTTCGCCCTTGAGCCAGTCGACAATGTGCGGTCCGCGCGCATGCCAGAACGCGTCGAACCCGGAGCCGGCGTTGCCGATGCGAATATCGTCCTTCATGATGCTGTCCTCCTGGAAATAACGGGTGATGGTCGTGACGACGCTCGATTCCTCGGTCGCGTTCGACGGGCCGCCGAACGTCCTGACCGTGCCGGGCCCCGCGATGCGCACGACGATGCGTGCCAGCGCGTTGAGCGCGCCGCATTCGACGTAGCGTCCGATGCCGTCCGCGCACGCGGCGCGAATCGCATCCGCGAACCGCACCGGCAGCACGAAATGCGACGCGAGCCGCGCGCCCGGATCGTCGGCGCCGCTGTAACGTCGGCCGAGGATCGGTGAATGGACCGGAATCGCGAGCGGGCCATGCCGATACGCGGCAAGACGCGCGGCGAACTGCTCGCGCGCGCCGGCCAGATCGGGGTGATGGAAGCCATACGGAGACCTGAGCGTCTGCGCGGAAACGCCGCGCGCCGCGCATGCCGCGACGAAACGCTCCAGCGCATCGCGGGGGCCGGATACGACGGTCTGCGACGAATGATTCTCGACCGCGACGCACACGTTGCGCACCGCATGCGTGACGGCGCTCGCGTCGATCAGCTCGCGCGTCGCGTCGGCACCCGCGGAGATCGCGGCCATCATCCCGTCGGCCGGCGCCGCCGCCTGCAACGACGCAATCCGGTCGCAGACGATCCGCGCGCCCTGCTCGATCGAATACATGCCGCCGCACACCAGCGCCGCGATCTCGCCGAAGCTGTGTCCGATCAGCACGTCGGGCACCACGCCATGCGCACGCAACACGCCGAACATCCCGACCGACGCGCCGTAGATCCCGAGCTGCAGCAGATCGGGCGCTTCGCGCAGCCACGTGTCGAGCCCGGCATCGTCGCGCCACAGCGCACCGGTCAGCGGGCGGCCGAGGCGCTCGTTCGCGACCGCGTCGAGCGTGTCGAGGGTCTGTCGCACGCTCGGGTGTGCGCGCCCGAGCTGCCGCAGCGCGCCCGCATAGAACGCGCCCTGTCCGGGGAACAGGAACGCGCAACCGCGCACTTGCGTGCCGCCCGCTTCGGGGCCCGCGCCGTTCAACTCGCGTCGTTCCATAATCCCAATCTCCCAAGGCTCTCGGCCAGCTTCAGTCTCGCGATCCGCCACTTCGACACCGCGAGCACGCGCTGCCGGCGCGCATCCGCGAGCGCCGACTGCGCATTCAGCAACTCGGTGAACGTACCGACGCCCGCCTTGTAGCGGCCACGCGCGATGTCGAGCGAATGCAGCGCGGTATCGAGCAGATGCCGCGAGTTGTCCAGATTCGTCGTGTCGGTCTGCAGGCTCTGGTAGCTCTTCCACACGTCGAGCGACACCTTGAGTTCGGTGTTGCGCACGTCGGCCTCCTGCGCGTCCGCCTGCGCCTTCGCCTCCGCGACGCGGTAGCCCGACGCGAACCCTTCGAACAGCGGAATCGAGACCTGGATGCCGATCGAGTTGCTGTGACTGCGCTGCAACTGGAGAAACGACGCCTGCTGCTGGTAGGACGGGTTGTTGCGCGCGAGGCTGCCCGTCAACGAAATCGTCGGCAACGACTGCGCGCGCACCGCGCGCACCTCGTCGCGTGCCGCCTCGAGCTTTTCGCGCGCGGCGATCAGCTTCGGGTGATGGCGCTTCGCTTCCGCGATCAGGTCGGAAATGCCGCGCGTGAAATCGTCTCGATCGGGCGACCGCTCCGCGTCGGCGATACGCAGCGGCGTATCGGCGTCGGCGCCCAGCGTCGTCGCCAGCGTGCCGATCGCGTTCTGCAGGTCGCCCTCCGCGCTCACGCGATCGAGCAGCGCCTTGCGATAGGTGGTCTGCGCCTGCAATGCATCGCCGAGCGTGCCGGCGCCGCCGTCGTGCCGCGCGCTCGCCTCGGCCAGGCTCTCCTGCGCCGCATGCTCGACCGCCTGCGCGGCAGCGAGCGCCGCCTGCGCGTCGCGCAGCGCGTAGAACGCCTGCGCCGCGTCGTAGAAGACACTCTGCAACGCGTCGTCGTGCGCGGCGTTGGCCGCGCGCAGCAGCGCGCGCGCCCGGTCGAGCGTCGCGCCGCGCCTGCCGAAATCGAACAGCACCCAGCTCAGGTTGAGCATGCCGTAGCGGCTGGTGCTGCGCTGGTCCTGCGTGTAGCCGCCGCTGTACCCCGTCGTCAGGTTGTCGCGCTCGATGCCCGCGGTCGCATTGAGCGTCGGCCAGTACGCGGCCTTCGACACGCCGACCTCGGCTGCCGCCGCGCGCGCATCCGACCACGTGCGGCTCAGTTGCGGATGCGAACAGATCGCCAGCAGGATCGCGTCCTCGAGCGCGAGCGGGCGCGCGTCGGCATGCTGTGCGCCGCACGCGGTGGCCGACGCCATCGACCCGGCCGGCGTCGCCGCGACGTCGTGGCGCGTGCCGTAGACGTCCAGCAGCTGTGCGCGCGCAAGCGGCACGAACACCGCGAACGCGACGACACACAGCACGGTAGCGAAGGAGTACTTCATCGCTCAACGCCCCGCGACCGGTTCCGCCGCGCCGGCGTCATGCGTCGCCGGCTGCGACGCGGCCGGCGCGGCGGACGTCCTTGCCGCAGCCGCCGCGCGCATCGCGGCGGTCGACTGGTCGAGCACGACCTTGCCGCCCTGCAGCATGATGACGCGCTGCGCCGACGCGATCGTCTCCGGCCGGTGCGCGACGATCAGCCGCGTCATCGCGAGTTGCGTGACGGCCGCGTTGACCTGCATCTCGCGCTGAATGTCGAGATGGCTCGTCGCTTCGTCGAGCACGAGAATGCCCGGCCGCTTGTACAGCGCACGCGCGAGCAGCACGCGCTGCTTCTGCCCGCCGGACAGCACCGTGCCCATGTCGCCGACCAGCGTGTTGTAGCCCATCGGCATCGCGGCGATGTCGTCGTGCACGGCCGCGATGCGCGCGCATTCGGCGACCCAGCGCGGGTCGGCGTCCGGGTCGAAGAAACTGATGTTGTCCGCGATCGAGCCCGCGAACAGCACGTCGTCCTGCAGCACCGTGCCGACCAGCCCGCGCAGCCGCTCGATGCCGAGCCGACCGACCTCGAGCCCCCCGATCCGCACCGTGCCGCCCGTCGGTTCGTGGATGCCGAGCAGCACGCCGATCAGCGTCGTCTTGCCGCACCCCGACGGCCCGACGATCGCGACCGACTCGCCCGCCGCGATCTTCGCGTTCACGCCGTCCAGCACCAGCGGCTCGCCGTCCGCGTAGCGGAACGACAGCCCGTCGATCTCGATGCTCGCGTCGAGCGCGTCGGCCTCGCCCGGCACGTTGCGCAGGCTCGCGTCCGGCTCGCTTTCCGCGAACACGATGTCGGCCAGCCGCTCGCCCTGGAGCTGCAGCATCCTGACTTCGAAATACTTGTCGATCAGGCTGCCGACCCGGCTGTCGAACTGGTTCTTGTACGCGTTGAACGCCATCAGCACGCCGACCGTGAACTGGCCGTCCATCACCATCCGCGCGCCGAGCCAGATGATCAGCACGTTCTCGATGCCGAACAGCAGGCCGTTGAGCTGCTGATAGAAGATCTGCAACTTCTGCACGTGCAGGCTCGCATTGACCTGCTCGACCAGCAGCGTGATCCAGCTCGCGCGGCGCTCCGTCTGGCGGTTGAACAGCTTGATCGTCTTCACGCCGCGCACCGTCTCGAGGAAGTGGCTCTGCTGCTTGGCCGCGTGCACGATCTGGTCCTCGGTCGCGCGCCGCAGCGGGCCGTACCACAGCCACCGGACGAGCGCGTACAGCGCCATCGTCGCCAGCGCGACGCATCCGAGCACGCGGCTGTACACGAACATCATCGCGAGCGTCACGATCGTCATCAGCCCGTCGATCACCGCGCCGAGAAACGACGTCGTCAGCGTCTGCTGGATCGTGTCGATCGAGCCGAAGCGCGACACGACGTCGCCGAGATGGCGCCGTTCGTAGTAGCGCACCGGCAGGCTCAGCAGATGTGTGAACACGTTCGCGCGCCACTGGATGTTCAGCGTCACGCCGACGTGCATCAGCGCCCACGCGCGGATCGTGCCGGTCGCCTGCTGCATCAGCAGCAACAGGCCGAAGCCGAGGGCCAGCACCGTCAGCAGGTCGCGATCGGCGCTGACGATCACTTCGTCGATCACCCACTGCAGGAAGAACGGCTGCACCAGCATGAAGACTTCGAGCGCGATGGCGAGCGCGAGGATCTGCGCGAGCGAGCGCGACAGCCCCGAGACCGGGCCCAGCAGCTCGCGCAGCTTCACCGCCGGCCGTGCCGCGCGCGGCGCGAACCCGGCGGCCGGCCACAGCTCGAGCGCGACGCCGGTGAAGGCGCGCGACACCTCGGCAAGCGGCACCTTGCGGACGCCGTGAGACGGATCGTGAATCGTCGCGGTCTTTCCGTTCACTTCCTTCAGCACGACGAAGTGATTGAAATTCCAGTGCAGCAGGCACGGCAAGCGAAGCTGGCCGAGCTGCGCCATGTCGAGCTTCACCGCGCGCGTGCCGAGCGCGAGGCGCTGCGCGACCTCGATCACGCGCCCGAGCCCCGCGCCCTTCAGCGAGACGGGGAATTGTCCGCGCAGCGTCGCGAGATCCGCGTGATGGCCGTGATAGCCGGCCACCATCGCGAGACACGCGAGCCCGCATTCCGCGGCTTCGGTCTGCAGGATCATCGGCAACTGGCGGCCGAGGCCGAACGAGAGTCGATCGAGTAATGCCATGCGCGACCTCGTCAGAGTTTGCCGGTCAGGCTGTAAAGCGGCTCGAGCACCCACTCGTACAGGCGCCTGCGCTCCTGCAGGATGTCCGCCTGCAGCGTCATGCCGGCCTGCAACGGTTGCCGCGCGCCATCCGCGGTCACGTGCTGCGCATCGAGCGCGACGATCACGCGATAGAAGGTCGCGTCGCGCCCCTCGCCCGGCGTCGCCGCCGGGCCGCCGTCATTTGTGAGCTCGGCCGCCGACAGCGCCGTGCGCGCGATCGACACGACCACGGCGCGGTACTGGCCGAACTTCTGGTAAGGGAACGCCTGATAGCGGATCAGCACCGGCTCGCCGGCCCGCACGAAGCCGATCGCCGTGCTCGGCACGAACAGGTGCGCCTGCCAGCGCGCACCGCCCGGCACGACGCTCGCGAGCGGCCGGGACGTATCGACCGACTGGCCGACGTCGGCGATCGCCGCCGTCACGACGCCCGTTTCCGGCGCGGTGACCACGATCCGGCGCTTCGCCTCGCTTTCGATCAGGTTCCGGTCGACGTCGATCACGTTGCGATCGATCTGCGCGAGCTGGTTCTGCTGCTTGAGGTCGAGGCCGGCCAGCTGGTTGTTCGCTTCCGTCAGCGACTGTGCCGTCGACGCACGCTCGCGCAGCAGCCCGTTCAGCTTCGACTGCTGGTCGAGCAGGTCGGCCTCGCGCTGCTGCGCCTGATCCTTCGAAATGTAGTCCTGCGCCAGCAGGCCGCGATAGCGTGTCGCGCCGTCGGCCGCGATCGACGTGCGCAGCCGCTGCGCCGCGAGCTGATCGTCGATTTGCGCAAGCTCGCCGCCCAGGTTCGCGATCTTCGCGCGCACCGTCGCGCGTTCGTCCTGCTGCAGGCTGCGCGTCTTGTCGATTTCCGTGAGCAGCGACGCCTTGCGTTGCCGCGCCTGCGCGATCAGCGCGGCCTGCGTCGCGCCTTCCGCCGCGCTCTGCAGGTCGGTGGACACCGTATAAAGCGTCTGCCCGCGCGCGACGTGCTGCCCTTCCTTCACGTCGCGCTCGACGACGATCCCCGGCTGCAGCGCATAGACCTTCACCAGCCCCGCATCCGGCATCACGACGCCGCTGACCGTCGTGCGACGCGTGTAGGTGCCGAACGCGAAGAACAGCAGCACGCACGCGGCCATCGCGACCGCGGCCGCCGCCAGCAGCGTCAGCGGCACGGGGCGCGCCAGCACGATCTCGCCCAGCGCGCCGGTGCGCTGCGCCTGTTGCGCTTCGTGCCGGAAGAGAGAAGTCGGGTTCGTCAAGATACGGGATGACAGACAGTCAGTTGGGTTCGACGGATGCATCCCGGTTGCCCGGGAAGAACGCCGCGGCGCCCCGCTCCGGTGCCGCGGCGATCCGCGATTCACGCAATGGCGACGCAGCGCGCGCCACTGCGCGGAAATCGCGTCAGGCTTACGCGTGCTGGCCGGTCAGCAGGCCGAGCACTGCGTTGCCCGTGCCGACGACAGCCGTCGTCAGCGCTTCGCCGACGTTGTAGAGCGTCTGGCCGTACAGCTCGACCACGTTGCCCAGCGTGTCGAAAATCGAGCCGCCGCCGTAGTAGCCGCCGGAAACTTGTGCGATTTCCTGCTGATTCAGTTCTTGCATTGCGTTTCTCCAGATTGAGAATGCTAGATAACCCATCTAGCGAGGCATCGAACCGCGCCGCAATCGCGACGCAGATCAATACGTTAAATACGTTAACTTTCCGATCGACACGATTACATCAACCGGTAATATTTAATTAATCCATCCGGCAAAACGGCGTGCAGCGCCCCATCGATTCGAATATCCAGAATAACCATTTCGCAATACTCTCGCGATCAATCGGCATTCGATCAGCCATCCGCTTTCGATATGCCGCCAAGTCTCGCGACGCCGGACCACCGGCTCGACGATCTCGATCCGCAGACGAGCAGACGCCACCGCGCGCGGGCACCACGGCACCCTGCACGTCACGCAACACAGGAACGAAAACGAAAATGAATACCCGCCCGAGGATCGACCTAGAATAGCCACGCGCCAAATGCCGCTCATCCGATCAATCATTAGCAAATGGTTGATCGGCACCAGATTTTCCTCATTGAATTTTTTACAAAGCTGAATTCGACGGGCCAATGATCCGACACTTTCCGGACGCTCTTTGTACGATACCGCACCATCGGGCAAACCCGATATCAGAGGGCCGTTTATTCTATTTCCAAGCGGAATTCAGGGCGTAAATGTCGCGATTGAATTCCCGCAGTTGATGCTGGAAAGCGATTGTCCTGGCGGCCGAGCGGCCGGGCGGAACCCGTCGAATTTATATGCAAATACAATGCATGAATGGATCGCGCGCAATGGCCTGGGCGCGCGAGCGAATGCACGCGCCGGGCCATGCAGACGGCCCGGCGCGCGACACCGCGTCACCCCGCTTTCGGCTTCGCGAGCTGGTCCGCGACCGGCAGGCTGCGGATGCGCGTGCCCGTCGCCGCGAAGATCGCATTGGTCAGCGCCGGCGCGACCGGTGGCAGGCCCGGCTCGCCCACGCCGCCGAGCGGCGTCTCGTAGTCGTCCGGCGCGACCAGGTGCACGCGGATTTCACGCGGCGCCTCGTTCATCCGGAGCACCTGGAAGCCGTTGAAATTGCTCTGCTCCGGGTGCCCGTCCTTGAACGTGATCTCGCCGTGCAGCGCGATGCCGAGCCCCATCACCACCGCGCCTTCGAGCTGCGATCGCACGCGCTCCGGGTTGACCTGCGGCCCGCAGTCGATCGCGATGTCGACGCGCGGCACCGTAATCGCGCCGTCCGCGCCGACCTGCACTTCGCATACGGCCGCCGTGTACGACACGAAGCTGCGATGCGCGGCGATCCCGAGCCCGTGCCCCTGCGGCAGCTTGCGCCCCCAGCCGGCTTCGCGCGCGACTGTCTCGATCACGCGCCGCAGCCGCCCGGTATCGACCGGATACAACGCCGGATCCTCGCCGTAGTTCACGTTCCTCACCGTGATGTGCGGCTCGAAACGTCGCGCCGGCCCGATCAGGTCGAGCAGGAAATCCTTCGGATCCCGACCCGCCGCGTGCGCGAGCTCCGACACGAAGCTCTGAATCCCGAACGCGTGCGGAATGTTGTACACCGAACGAAACCAGCCGATCCGCGTGTGCGCTTCCGCGGCCGGATTCTCGATCCGCACGTTCCGGACTGCGAACGGAAGATCCGCGATGCCTTGCGCGAGCTCGCCCGGCTGCTCGTGCACGACGCCCGCCTTGAAGGTCGACTGAATCGACGGCGCGACCGTGCGATGCTGCCACGCGACCACCTTCCCCGCCGCATCGAGGCCGCCTTCGAACGCTTCCAGCGACACCGCGTGGAAATAGTCGTGCGCGATGTCGTCCTCGCGCGTGAACGTCAGCTTGACGGGCGCCCCGACCGCCTTCGACAGCAGCGCGGCCTCCACCACATAGTCCGGCTTCGACTTGCGGCCGAAGCCGCCGCCGAGCAGCGTCACGTTGACCGTGACCCGTTCGGCCGGCAGCGCGAGCGCCTTCGCGATCTCGTCGCGCGTGGTCTGCGGCGCCTGCGTGCAGGTCCACACCTCGCAGCGGCCGTCGGCCACGCGCGCGACGGCCGCGGGCGGCTCCATCGTCGCGTGCGCGAGATGCGGAATGTAGTACGTCGCGCGCACCCGCTTCGCGGCGCCCGCGAGCGCCGCGGCCGTGTCGCCGTCGTTGCGGATCACGTCGCCCGGCTGCGCGGCCGCCGCTTCGAGCGTCTTGCGGTAGGCGGCCGAGTCGTAGCCTGCGTGCGGCCCGTGCTGCCAGTCGATCTTCAGTTGCGCGCGCGCCTGGATGGCCGTCCACGTGTCGCGCGCGATCACGGCCACGCCGCCGAGCGGCTGGAACCCGGATGGCAGCGGTGTCGACGCGAGCTGTACGACCTTGACGACCCCCGGCAGCTTCTCCGCGGCCGACGCATCGAACGACGCGACCGTATCGCCATAAACCGGCGGGCGGGCGACGACCGCGTACAGCATGCCGTCGAGCCGCGTGTCGATCCCGTAGTGCGCGCGGCCGCTCACGATGTCGCGTCCGTCGATCAACGCCGTTTTGCCCTTGCCGATATAGCGGAACTCCGCCGGCGCCTTCAACGTTACGGTTTTCGTATCGGGCACCGGCAGCGCGGCCGCCTTCGCGGCCAGTTCGCCGAAGCCGAGCTTGCGCCCGGTTTTCGTATCGACGACCTCGTGCACCGTCGCCTTCACCTGATGCACGTCGACGCCCCACACCGCCGCCGCGGCCTGCTCGAGCATCGTGCGCGCGGCCGCGCCCGCGCGGCGCAGTGCGGCGAAGCTCTGGCGCAGGCTGCGCGAGCCGTCGGTGTTCTGGTTGCCGTAGCGCGGCTCGTCGCCGACCGCCTGTGCGACCTTCACGCGCGCCCGGTCCGCGCCCAGTTCGTCGGCGACCACGAGCGCGACGCTCGTGCGCACGCCCTGCCCCATCTCGGAGCGGATGCAGGTCACCGTGACCGTGCCGTCCGGCGCGATCGCGACGAACAGGTTCGGATCGTCGCGCAATCCGTGCGGCATGCCCGCGCCGCCGTACTGCGGATTCGGGCTGACCGGCGGCAGCACCGGCGCGGCCGCGCGCGCGAGCGACGGCACGCCGAACGCGAGCAGCAGCCCGCCGGCGGCGAAGCCGAGCAGCAACGCGCGGCGACTTTCGTTATGGACGGAGCATTCCGGCGCGTTCATGCGGCACCTCCGCGGCGCACCGCCAGCCGGATCGCCGCGCGGATGCGCGTATAGGTGCCGCAGCGGCAGATGTTGCCGGACATCGCGTCGTCGATGTCGGCGTCGCTCGGATGGGGATTCGTTTTCAGCAGCGAAGCGGCCTGCATGATCTGTCCGGACTGACAGTAGCCGCATTGCGCGACGTTCAGCTCCTGCCAGGCCTGCTGCAGCGGGTGAGTCAGGTCGGTCGACAACCCTTCGATCGTCGTCACGCGCTTGCCGGCCGCGACTGCGACGGGCGTGATGCACGCGCGGATCGCCACGCCGTCGAGATGGACGGTGCACGCACCGCACAGCGCCATCCCGCAGCCGAACTTGGTGCCCGTGTGGCCGAGGACGTCGCGCAGATACCAGAGCAACGGCATGTCCGGATTGCCGTCGAAATGCTGTTCGCTACCGTTGACGGTCAGCGTGATCATCGTTCACCTCCTGTTGGCGGCGCCGCGTCGCGCGGGCGTCGTGTGGGGATTTGAACGGCGCTGGGCACATTCCGAACGACCAGGTGGGCCTGACGCCGTTTCGTTTCCGGATTGCGTCGGAGAACGATGCAATCTCGGTGAGGCTGCCGCCTGGTTGCCTGTGCAACGGTGCGGCGGTGCAGCGGTGCGGCGGGATTCGGACGATCGCTCGTTTGCGTGGATCGCCGCACGTATTATCAGATGAATTCCGGTTTGCCGTCGGATCGGGGCGAGCTGGAAGATTCTGGTGGTTGGCGCATCAACGCGGTCGAACCGCTTCGGCGCAGCGCGACGCGGTGTGCCCGTCTTGTCGACGGACGGGCAACCGGCGCGCGACCGTCCGGCGCGCGCTCGTTATCCGACGAGCACCACCGGCTTGCCGGAGAACCGGCGATGCCGGAGCCCTTCCAGTTGTTCGGGCAAATGCTCGAAGTCGCCCGTGATGCGCGCTTCGGGTTGAAGGGTGCCGTTCGCGATTCCGGCCAGCAGCATGCTGCCCGCGGTGGTCGTCTCGAGCCATGCCGCCGCATCGCCGTACGTATGCAATGCATTCAGCGCGACTTCATGAAGCGATACGCTCGTCGTAAACGGCGGCAGCGGCTGTGCGTCGAACCGGCCCTGGATGCACACGACATGCCCATTGGCGGACACCGCCGGCGCCCAGCGGGCCGCGCTTTGCGCATCGACGCTGTCGAACACTGCATAGAAACGCCGGGCCAGTTCGTGCCCCGCGTCGATGGGTTCGTCGATCGGGCCGGCGACGAAATGGGTCGCCCCTCGCGCACGCAGGCGCGCCCAATGACGCTCATTGCACGACACCGTGACCTCGAACCCGCGGTCGGCGGCCATCTGCACCAGATAGCTGCCCACCGCGCCCCCTGCGCCGCTGACGAGGATCTCGCGGGATGTCCGGCACGGCACTTTCTCGAGCGCCTGCCACGCGGTCAGCGCGGGACACGGCACGCTCGCGGCCGTTTCGAAATCGAGGGCGTCGGGCACCGTCAGCAGCGCGGACGCGGCGACCGGCGTGTATTCCGCGAAACTGCCGTGTTCGTCGAGGCCCTGGTGGTAGGCCACGCGGCGGCCGAGCAGATGGCGCGCATGCTCGTCCACGACGGCGACGATCGTTCCGGCGCCGTCGACGCCGGGCACATGCCCCTCGGACCAGTTCACCAGCGCGCCGCCGAGCACTTTCCAGTCGACCGGATTCAGACCGATCGCGTGGTTGCGGACCAGCACCTGGCCAGGCTTCAGCGCCGGCATCGCGATCTGTTCGAGACGCAGTTGCTCGGGATGCTCGCAGCCTTGCCAGGTCCATGCGCGAAAGCGGGTCGGCAATGATGCGTGGTGGAGGGGTTGGGTCATGGGTGGTGTGTGGTTCGGGTGATCGGCGATGCCTGCGGCGTGGCAGTCATGCCGGATGCGTCGTGAGGGTAATCAGCCGGGACGCGGGATGTCCGCGGCATCGCTCATGCAGGGTTCGATGTGGTTTCCGCCGGTGCGGAACGTGTGCGGCCGTCAGTATCCGTGGCCGACGCTGTGTCGCGGAAGGGATATTCCGCGAAAACACTTTTGAAATCGGGGGGACATTCGCTTGTCTGCGGAACGTGCGATGCGGCGTGGGTGCGTGTGTATCCCGGGATGTCGGTGATCGGTCAAACGGGAATTAGGCGACGTTTCGGGGATCGCTGTCGTCACGGACGCGACGACTGGAATACATGTGCCTGCATCAGGATAAGAGCAGACTGGCCCGCCCTACACGATTCGAACGTGTGACCTACGGCTTAGAAGGCCGCAGTCCAGCATGATGATCGAAATAGATCGATTTCCATGTTTATCACCAACCAACTGATAATAAACGATTTTTACGCTTTCCATCGAGTCTTGATGTTGACTTGGATTGACCTGAATCCCTAGAATTCTCCTACACGGCGCCTACATGACATTGAGAATAGGGACACCAGGTGACAAAGGAAAATTTCACGATCGAGCGCATCACCGGTTACGAGTGCGTGCCAGGACGACAACAAACGATCTATTGGGACAAGAAGCAACAAGGGCTCGGCCTTCGCGTCACAGCCTCGGGAATGAAATCCTACGTATTCGAGGGTCGTTTATTTGGCAAGACCGTTCGCCTCACCATCGGCTCGCCGAATGCTTGGCTGCTCGAGCGGCACACAACGATCGACGCGGCCACTGGCAAGACGATCGAACGCCTCGGCGCGAGGCAGGAAGCTGCCCGGCTCAAGGCGCTGATGGATCGCGGCATAGATCCTCGCGAAGAACGAGCGGAACAACGCGCCGAGCATGAAGCACGCAAACTCGAGTCCCTCAGGCAGAACTCGACTGTATCGGGAGCTTGGTCAGCGTATCTGAACGCGCACCGGGGCAAATGGAGCGATCGACACTACTACGATCACGAAAAGCTCGCACAAGCTGGCGGCCTGCCTTGGAAGCGGGGGCGCGGGACAACGATTCCTGGGCCGCTGGCTACATTGATGCCGCTGAAGCTGTCGGATCTCACCGCCGAGCGAGTGGCCATGTGGCTTGAGTCCGAAGCAGAAAAGCGTCCAACAAACACTGAGCAGAGTTACCGCAAACTTCGTGCCTTCATTCGATGGTGCAATGACCGGCCCGAATACTCGGGGTCCATCGCGCCAAATGCGTACGCCGCTCGAGCGGTACGCGCCGCCGTACCACGCACCAAGGCCAAAAGTGATTGCCTGCAACGGGAACAACTGCGCGCATGGTTCACGGCCGTACGTCAAATAGGTAATCCAGTTATCAGCACGTACTTGCAGGGTCTCCTGATCACTGGAGCTCGCCGCGAAGAGCTCGCCGCATTGCGTTGGAAGGACGTGGACTTCCGCTGGCGCAGCCTCACCATGAACGACAAGATCGAAGGGACCGGCGGTCGTACGATCCCTCTCACACCGTATTTGGCGAGCCTCCTGTCGAACCTCAAGCAAATGAACGAAACACCTCCGAACAGGCGGCAACTGGCTAGCCTCGCCGAGCAACGAAAGTCATGGGCCCCCTCTGAATGGGTGTTCACCAGCAACAGATCGGAAGACGGAAAGATCGCCGAGCCCAGGAAAGCACACAACGGTGCGCTGGCAGCCGTTGATCTGCCTCACCTCACCCTGCATGGATTGCGGCGGTCCTTCGGCACGCTCTCCGAGTGGGTTGAGGTTCCTGTAGGGGTTGTGGCCCAAATTCAGGGGCACAAGCCATCCGCATTGGCAGAAAAGCACTATCGGCGGCGCCCGCTAGATCTCTTGAGGAAATGGCATGATTTGATTGAACGATGGATGCTGCAGCAAGCAAACCTTGATCATCTCCTTGCGTCAGTTGTCGCGACGTCGGATGATCCGGAGAAGCAAAGTTACCGCGCTTGAGTTGACCACGGCGGTTTCACCACCATCGCACCGCAGCGGAAAATCTGTCCAACACCCGGTGATGCAGGATCGATAACTCGTCGATTTACCCCGTCGGAGACCTTGTGAATCAACATGTTCAAAGGATGATCGCTGCTTTCTTCGAGGCCATCGAGCCGTGGGAATCGGCATACACAAAGGCAAGGTTGACATTCATAGCGGTCAAGCGCGATGACGATCTTGTGATTTCGGCAGCGCGCGTGTATTTGTCTGCCGTTTTTCACAATCCGATCAAAGACTTGTTCGAGGCCGGTGGGCTTGTGGCGGGCCAGGTCGAACTCACCGGGGGAGTTGCGGCTTTCGCCCAAGCCATCGAACAAATGGCATCACCCAACGGCTTCGCAATTCCCGAGCTCGGAAACCTTGTCATTCGACCCGAAGACAATCAAAACATCTCCGTGGGGCCGGCCGATCTCCTTCATGCCGAGGGACTGAACCAAGGAAATCGCCTCGCCGTCTTGACCATAAGCGGCGCGAGGCGGGATCTGCTTACGCCGCAGCCGCGAACCGACTGGATGCTCAAAGCGGCCATCCGCCCTTACGACTCAATGGCTGAGCTGAGTGTGGAATACGGGCTGGGTGCCGCGCCGAACACACAAAGTGTCCTCGAAGTCGTCGCGCACACGGCGACAGAGGTGTGGCTGCTTTCAAGCGTCAAGGACGGCAAGGCGGATTTGGGGCTTTGGATTGCGCCTGGGGTTGAGCGTGCGAAAGCTCGGCTCGGATACCGCGTGATCGACAAGGGGGTGGTGGTCGACCGAGGGTCGATCGAAGGCGACAAACTCGATTGGGTCGAGAGATCAGGCGATGCGGTCGGGCAGTTAGCTCTCGACGTGCCGCTTGGGGCGATTGTCCAATGCATCGCTTCATATGGCGGGCATGCGCACCATTTACGCTGGTTTGCTGACCCGCAGACATATCAAAACGCGCGGGCGGCAGCGCTCGCCAGCGTGGACCAAACCGGAAAGCTGCTCCAAGCCTATCTGCTTCCCGACCTTCCGCCGAAAGGCAAAGCCGCAGACGACTTCGAATCAGCAGTGACCTGGACGCTTTGGGGATTGGGGTTCGCGCCCGTAAGTTTCGGAATGAACGCCAAGACCCGCGACGCCTTCGATGTTTTGGCGGTCAGCCCTCGAGGCGACTTTCTCGTCGTGGAATGTACGCTCGGGCTTCTCCGAGCCGAAAGCAAACTGTCGAAATTGAGTGCTCGCGAAGCGTCTCTGCGCAAAACGCTCTCGACGTCTGGGCTTCAACATGTTCGAGTTCTTCCTGTCATCGTTACGGCGATGACCCGCGACGAAGTCAAAGCGGATTTGGCCGCAGCAGCAGAGACGGGAGTACTCGTACTAACGCGAGAAGACTTGGAGGCCCTTTTCCAAGGTGAGCGCTCGAGATTCGCGAATCCAGACCAGCTTTTCGAACAAGCGTTACAAAAATTGGCAGACTCTCAGCGATCACCGGAGCCGCAACTGTTTTGAGTCAGCAAGTCCGCAGTGATCCGACTACGCTGGTCAAATGGTGTTACTCGACCATTTCGTTGAAAAGGACCGTTTATTCATTCCCGAAACGACCCTTCAGAGTTCCGCGCCCGGAAAATCAATACACTTCATCGGCCCGACTAGCGGCGACGTCACGGGCCCTGTCGGAAATACGGCATCGCGTAGGACGGCGTTCCTTCCTGGATCTTCATGACGACGCTCACGTTCATTGGTTGAAGCTGACGATATCTGCGGCCAGGGCCAAGCCTGATCAACAACGAAGAGCCATCGGTGGGAACAACGATAATGGGCCTCTTCATCGCCTCCTCATCTGGAAAGAATGCCCCCTTCAATCCCGCGCATTCCTCGCAGAGCCTAGCCCAGTCCAAGGACTGACTCGTAGGCTTCACCTCAACGGCTGTATCTCCATGGTCACGTTTGATCGTTTGCTCTATGCACTGCGCGACCGCCTCCCCTAGTAGATACACAAACCAAAAGTGCATCGCCATGTCCATCTTAAACGAAAAGGCGGTGAGCATATCGCCCATCGGCTTATGAAGTTTTTTGCTGGGCCCGATGGCGCCCCCCGGATACGGGCCGTTCAAGAAGAAGCCACAAATCGGTCCATCGGCCGTGCTCGCGTTGCATAAGGTTAAATGACCAGCGTAATGCTTTAGCTCGTTCAACACGACACCGAGGCGTGGATCGCGATATTTTTTGATCACGTCTTTGTGAAGCGCCTCCCATCCGGGCAGGTTTGTCGCTTCAAGGAATTTCTGATGAAACTTGAGGGTCTTGCCTTGAATCGGCGGCCGGAGACACCGCAAAACTTGCTCGCACGAATCAATGTGATCATTGAGTCGGTCGAGCAAAGTCTCATAGGCGCCAAGCAGAATGCCGCCGTCGGTTGCCTGCCTCCCGAGCGTGACCTCGATTTCCATCCGGCTCAACAACGGGAATATTTTGAGCCACGCTGCCGCAACCCGATCGAGCGAAATCTGGTATGTCGAGAGCGGATGTTTGAGCTCGTGGGCCTCAAAATGGAGCCACTCCGGTCGAAGGCCTCGAATCATGTTTTCAGCCCTCGGTTTGAGGGACCCATGATCAATCAATGTCCTGCGTAACTCTGCAGTCATTCACGCCCTCGTTGTATCAGTCTGTTCGGCGAGATTACCGCCAAATTCCGCCGAACGGTAGCTTACCCCGGGTCAGCCTCGAACCGACACCTCGGCCATCGCCGCCCTGTTCGACGCCAACTTCCTCGCTCGATCATGCTGCTTGATTCCGTCTACCCTCACGCACTCGAGCTGAAAACCTGCGCGGAGTTGGCGATCGACACTTTGCGCGCTGAGGCCACCGGCAGAGGTACTAGCATAGATTTGCTGAACGGCGGTGTCCACGACAAGTGACGCGGCGTTCGTCACGTGCCACGGCCGCGAAGGCGGCGCGCATTTGGTCAACAAACTAGTTGTGGTCTCCACGCGTTCCATATGCGGAAAACCGGATACGGGGCATCAAGTCGCTCGCGCGCCGTGCCATCAGCTGTCGAGGGGTTCGCCCGCAGTCCGCAGCTACGGCCAGTGTCTCAGGGAGATAGATGCGTGCGGGGCGCATCAAGAAATGCGCCTCATGATTAAAGACAAGACCAGCAATCGTTGCATTCGGTCGCAAGTCACTTTGTTGTGACCGTGCAGAGGTCCATTCGGGCCAGCACGGTTTTGACATCCGAGTCCCAGTTCGCGACCTGCTTGTCCGTGGCATTGGGAGTGTCGTCCGTGTAGGCGAAACTTACCTTTGCGTTTTTCGCGTTGGCTTTCTCGATATGAGGGATGCTGGAAAGCGGTGTGGGTTTCGACTTGAGAACAAGGTCCGTTAGTTGGTCAATCGTAAAGTTCGTCGTCGATAGGTTACGCATGTCGGTGTTCAGATTGGCATGCAGTTGCTGGAGCCGCACTATCACCCCGTCCATCATCGTGAGCGCATCCTGCCGATATTTCGCATTTCCCACTCCCAAAAGCGATTGGAAAGCCTGGTCGCTCGTGACGATCAACGCGTTCTGGTAACACATCGCAGTGGTTGCGGCCCGAGAGAGAATGAGGGCCTGCCCCGATGGATTGTAATGTCCAGTAGCGGCCGCAGACGTTGCTGCCACTCCTGCGCCGCCATTGATCAAGCCAGTGATTTTGAACAAACCACCCGCCACTGCGGCCAAGCTACCGAAAAACACGCCATCGCCTAAGCCAAGCCGCCATTGGTCTTTCTGGACCGCTTGATCTTGGTAGTAAGCGCTCGCCGTTTGTAGAGCTTGCAGTGAATCTGACACGAAAGAACAGGTTTCAGCGCCGTCGGCATCGCGGAGGCATACCTGTGCTTTGGTTAGAAAGCTTCCTGACACAAGCTGGTGCGCCGGGTCGACCAGAGGGTAAATCAAAGGTGTCGAGGCACACCCGGCGAGCAACCCGCTCCCCGCCGTCAGCACTAAAGCTCTCGCCACCCCGTTCATGCCGGCCCCGCTCGATATGAGGTCTTTATATTCGTTGCTACCGAACGGAGCGCACCGGGCCCGTCGGCAATGAAAGTAAATTCTGGTCCGAGAAATCGATAGACTCTCGCCCCCTCCCCGTCAACCTTATCCCCACTCCCATTCAACGTCGTGGATCATGAAAGGCGGCACAAGGCCAAAGGCCTTTGCGAATCCAGGGTTTAGATCGATGCCCGCGCCATTCTCTATGTTTGCTTTAGATGGCATGGTGTCGCGAAGCTCTCCGACAACCGTCTGGCCTTGATAGGTTACAGCGACGAGCTGCCCACGAGCCAAACCACCATCGCCCCACTTTGCTATCCAATCCTCGCGCGGCAACGCGCACATAGGCTTGTCCGGGGAGGTCGTGTCATCTCCCCAACAGCCCATACCGTCGTCGCCCTCTCGCCGGGCCTCCTCTCGTGTCTTGCCTTCTGCTATCGCTTTGCGATACGCGGCAACATCTTTCGGATCGGCAAACGATGACGCTGTAACTATTGGCATGATCGATTGAGTTTCTATTAAACGAATCGCATTCTCAGTTCGCCGCCTGACTGCCTTATCACGCGGGCGCCCTTAAAAAGAAGGTCGTCGGTGTCTTTCCACCAGCTCCGCTGGCGAACCGGAAATGAGGAGAATCGCTTTGGTTGTCTGCAATCACCATCTCATCCGAATTTAACACCTTGAGAACCAGATATATGTGATCTGATCCATGTTCCGCAGTTGAGCCGCATGTCGAGCCAATGTCGCCGATTTGCTGCCCTCCGATGCCCACCTTCACCCAATTTCGCGTACTCGCCAAAATCTCCCCAAGCTCTATGGCCCGGAACGTGTCAGGAACAGGGATTCCTGCTTGCTGTAACAAGACCGACAGCGTTATGGCACATCCGTCCGCTGGAAACACCTCACCATCATAACCGAGTAGTTTGCGTGCCGCGATGCGCTGAGCCGCCTGCAACTGTGTCGGATTTGAGGCCACGGCAACAAGCGTAGGGATTTGATCTTGGTCTGCCATGTCTTTCTCCCCGGATAGTCGGAAAACTCTGTGGGTTGATGCGCATCCCCGTAATTTCTAATTCTTAAGTTATTGTCTTGCAATTTCCATCGAAGTCAATATTTCTTTTAACTGGGGCTTACACCTAGCGCCGCTGACCCGAGGCGGAACTCTATGACCAATCACGCAGCGAGTCTCGCGTCGATACTATTGGAACCAGCCAAGCTCGACGAACCGTGGCCGGCGGCTGATAGCGATGCGCGCTGTGGGGGCCGCGCTCGTAGTGGAACTGCCACCGGCGTTCGATGAGCCCCTGGGTCTCGGCACGGCTGCGGAACCATTCGCGGTTTAGCAATTCGTCTCGCGGTTTGCCGTTGAAGCCTTCGACGAATCCGTTTTGCCATGGACTGCCAGGCGCGATGAAGGCCGGACCGATTGCAGCGTCTCGTAGCCAACGCATGACCTTGGCAGCGATAAATTCGGCGCCGTTGTCCGACCGAACAAACGCGGGCTTGCCGTACAGCCGCATGAGTCGCGATAGCGTCAAGATCACGTCCTGCGACCTTGCCGGATGGCTACAAGAAACGTCTGAGGTCACCAGCACGGAAAGCACGGTCCTCCCGGATGTAGACTCAGCGCCGTCGCTCGTGCCGAAACAACGTGGCCGCTGCCACCGCGGTATCGGTATGTACCTCATCCCAATTGACGCTCAAGAGCGACTGTTCACCATCGCCCCAGGACGAGAGCCTGATCTGGCCAGGCGCAATGCGCGCGCTCGCCCACTGAAAAACCTTCCCGTCATCCAAGAGCATGCCGGCTAGAACTTCACTAACAAGTCGCTCGGCCCGGCGGTTTGCGTCTTCCCACCCACGGTCGTTTGCCGCTCCGACTATCCACCTGCGGTAGGCGTCAGATGGAAACCGAAGTGTTCCGATAACATCTGCATTCCATTCGACAAAGGTGCCGCCAATCGTAATCTTGGCAGTCCAATCACCGCACCCCATGACGCCGCAATCGCAGCGAGCAATCAGGGCGAGCCCGCCCTGAAGTAGAGTATGCTGCTCGAAGAAGTCTATCGGATCGAGTCCTATCGCCGGACTTAGGCGATCAATGGTGTCCTCGCCATCAATGACGATCCGCACTTCATGATCATTGGTTTCTGGAGAGGCGAGCACCCGAAACGCCAACGATCGCACCAAACTTTGCATCCGAGAATCCTTCAATATAAACGCTCAGTCGGGATGTCTTGTGCGTCGCCATCCGGCCAACGACCAAGCTGCGCATCGCACCAACTCGTTCGCCGTCCGAGCCGGCGCCGGCGAGCAAGTCACCGCACTTCTTATGTCAGGGCAGGCCATCCTCTCTCTCGCTGAAGACAGAGATTAAGGATCAGTCTGTCTCGTCCATTAAGCGATCTCTTCTCCTACCGGAATGGGTGAACGCCCTGTCCCACTGATGAAACGTTGTAGCCGATCCCAAGCTTCCAGATAGCGATGCTTTGGAATGGCTGCCAGTTGTTCGTCATGTACGACCAACACGCGCTCCACGTCAGCCAGCTCGCCTTCGCAAAGCGTCCATGCCCCGCCAAGCTCTGCACGTGCGATGCAGGCGTCTAGGACGGCCTCCGCTCGTCGGTACAACTCGAGGTCAGCACCCGAGACTGTCTCGCTTCGCATGTAGAACGCCAAGTACACAACACGCAGCAGGCAAGTGACTTTGTCACAATCTCCGTTTCCTGAGCGAACCACTGCCAGCGCCATGTGATGCTCCAGCGATAGCGATCGCACCTTTTCGGTCGACAACGGCAACAACATCTCTTTAGTTAACGCTCTCCGACCACCGTGTCGTTTCGAGCTGCGTCTCACCAAGGTTCCCATTTCTTTACGGTTCATATCGCATTGCAATGGAGATCTGCTCTGTCTGTCCAAATCCTCACGTGCACCACTGATCGCATCGGCGCTTCCTTACCGATCCGTGCGATTGGTAATGAAACCATGTTGAGCCGCCCAGAGGACAATGTCCTGCTTCTGGATCGCGGCCGCCATCAATTCCGGAAATCGATCGGGCGTGCAGGCAAAAGCCGGGATACCGAGCGCGGCGAAGTGGGTCGCATTCTGGTGATCGTAGCCAGGTGCACCATTGTCGGCCAGCGCAAGCAGGCAGATGACGTTGACGCCTGCGGTCTTGAGCGCCGCGGCGCGTTGCAGCATCTGTTGTTGATTGCCGCCTTCGTATAGATCGGTGATCAGCACGAGAATGGTTTGCTCGGGACGATTGATCACCTGCTGGCAATAGCCCAATGCGCGATTGATGTCGGTGCCGCCACCCAGTTGCACGCCGAACAGCAGGTCTACGGGATCGCTCGTTTCGTCGGTCAAATCGATGACATTGGTGTCGAACACGACCATGCGAGTACGCACGGCTCGCAGGGACGCCATCACAGCCGCGAACACCCCAGCGTAGACCACCGACGCGGCCATCGATCCACTTTGATCGACGCAGAGAACGACGTCGCGCAACGCCGAACGTTTTCGCGCATAGCCCACCAGTTTTTCCGCAATCACCGTCCGCCGGTCGGGGAGATAGCGCGAAAGATTCGCGCGGATGGTGCGATGCCAGTCGATTTCATTCAGGCGCGGCCGGTGGTTGCGTTCCGCGCGGTTGAGACTGCCACGTATCGCCTGGCGCATCGGCTCGGCCAACCGGCGCTCCAGTTCCTCGACCACGCGCCGCACTACCCTGCGCGCTGTGTCGCGGGTTTTGGCCGGCATCACGCGCGACAATGACATCAGGCTCGCTACGAGGTGAACATCCGGTTCCACCGACTCGAGCAGTTCCGGCTCCAGCAACATCTTGCGTAAGTTCAGACGCTCCAGGGCGTCCTGCTGCATGACCTGGACGACGGGCGTCGGAAAAAACTCGCGAATGTCGCCCAGCCAGCGGGCAACATTGGGGCTGCTGGCACCGAGGCCGCCCTGACGCTCGCTGTCATACAGCGCGGCAAGGGCACTATCGGCACGGACCAGTTCGGTGGGGAGTGTTGCGCCGCAGCTGTCCTGGGCGTCACTACCCAGGATCAGGCGCCAGCGTTGCATGCGGTCGGTTTGGAGATCGATGCTCATGTCATTTCCCCAGGATCGCAGCAAGCACCGGCAGGACACGGACGGCCCGCGCATGGTCGAGTTCGACGACGGCGGCTGCCGCCACGGCAGGTGCATCGAGTCGCCGGACCTTGCCGCCCATTTCACGCCGCTCGGCAGCCTGGAAATCGGCGAATGCGCGGCGCAACAGCGGTAAACGCTCGAGAAAGACGTCGTGAGCGAGACCGGCAAGCCATGTATCGATGACACGCCAGAGTGCGTCGTGTTGCAGCAGCAACAGCCCGCTTCCGCGCAAAAGTCCGGTCAGCCAGCCGGTGGACGCCGCCGGCGATACGACGGCGGCAAGCGCCAGTCCGGCCTGGCGCGCGACTTCCTCGGCGTCGATACGGTGACGGTCAAAAGCGAGACGCAGTGCGAATCCGCGCACTGTCGGGGCAACGGCGTCATCCGCGGTCAGCCGGACCAGGCAATCGAGCCATTCGTCCCGTAATGCCGCAATGCCGAGAGTATCGAGCGCGTCCTGCACGCCGTCCATATGCACCAGCATTCCTGTGGCGGCTGTCTCGTCGATGTTGCTTGTCGCTGCCGGGAGACCGATGACGATACGTTCGACCAGTGCTTCGATGATCGGCTGCAAATCAGTGACGGTGGTCCCCCGCACGTCGCCGTATCGGACCACACGCGCCAGCGGCAACAGTGCCGTCATCAGATGCACGAGATCAGCCGCAACAGCCGCCTGCGTCTGCATGCAGGCAAGCAAAGTATCGATTGCCACGGACAATCGCGCCAGCACGGCTTGGTCGAGCATCGCGGTCAATCGCGGCAAGTCGGCGCCCGAGTGTGCGATTTCGCACAGCCGATGCGTTGCCGCATCCTCGATCGTGTTGCCGTAGCGACTGGTGGCAATGAGTGTGACGACCATGTCCGGACGCCAGCGCAGTTCCCACGCCTCGCGAAACGTGCCGGTGCGATTGTTGTCTCGCTGTAGAGTGCCCCAACCCACGTCGAGCAAGTTGAGACGATGCAACAACACACTGCGCTGTCGACCGCCCTCTTCGCGCAGATCGAGATCGATCTGCTTGATCTCGGTCGTGGGTTTGAGCCGTACGCGCCTCTGACATACCTCCAGGTCGCGCTGCAACGGTGCGGCGACGACGGATTCAGGCACCGCGCCCAATCGATCGCCGACTTCCAGCTTGTGGCGAATCAAGGACAGCGGTCCGACCTGTCCATGACAGAGTACGGTCATCATCGCTTCACGGTGCTCGGCGAGCCCCGGCAGCGGCAGACCCCGCATGGCGGCAAGCGCGTCTGCCAGACGCACCGTTTCGATCACGCTGGCGGACGGCACGTCCAGACCTTCAGCACGCATCAGCCGCGCGCGCTCCGTTACCCAACGCAAGCCGGCCGAGTCTGGGCTCTGCCACAAGTGACGATACCAGCCTGGGGATTCAACGCCGGCACCGTACCCACCGGTATAGACCAAGCGGTCGTCGCTCCACGGTACCCAGGTCGCTTCGGTTCGGGTTTTGGCCAAGCCCTTGAGGAGCGCCGTGTCGTCCTTGATCTTGGCCACCTGCGTCAATGCCGGTACGTGCCATGCACCGCACACGACAGCGACGTTTTGATAGCCGGCTTTTTGCGCTTCACGTACCCGCGTGCGCATATGGGCTTCACGTCGCGCTTCGCGTACCGAGGGCGCCGGCGCATGTTCACGCAACGCGACCATGGCCTCCTCGATGGCCGCGAACAGTTCGCCTGCGTCGCGGCGCTGTTCGACTTCGATCTCCCACCACAATTCGTGATCGGCGTAGCCCGCGGCATGAGACAGTTGGCCGATCGGGTCCATCCGCCAGGCCGGCGGCAATTCTCCTTCCAGCAGCTCCGACGATTCGCGTTCCCCAGTTTCCCCCGCTGAATCGATGACACCGTCAGCGCCCTCCGGCATGGCTTCGGCCACCTCCCGTTCCCGGGCGATGGATTCGGCGAAACCATGCGTCGCCGGCAGGTCCATGAACCACAGCGGTACGTTGTGTGTCGCTGCATGACGAATTGCCTGCCATTCCGGCGAAAACTCGGCAAATGGATAAAACACGCCCAGCCGCGGCGCTTCGGTCGGGTAGACCAGTAGCGCCACGGGTGGCTGCATTGCGGCATCGCCCGCCAATGTGACGATGGCGTCCGCTTCCGGCGGCCCTTCGAGCAATACGATATCGGGCTGTTGCACCGTCAGCGCCGCCGCCAATGCGCGTGCGCAACCAGGGCCATGGTGGCGGATGCCGTAATAGCGAACCGCCATCAAACCACTTCCATACAAGCGCGGTACAGGTCCTTCCAGTCGTCGCGCTCCTTTACGACCGTCTTCAGGTACTCCATCCAGACCAGCTTGTCCTGTACCGGGTCCTTGACGATCGCTCCGGTCAGGCCAGCTGCCAGATCGGCGGCACGCAATACGCCGTCGCTGTAATAGCCGGCCACGGCCATGCCGTGGCCCAGCACCGAAATCGCTTCCGCAGTCGACAGCGTGCCGCTCGGAGACTTGATTTTGGTCTTGCCGTCCTCGGTCAGGCCGTTGCGCAATTCGCGGAACACGGCGACCACGCGACGCACTTCCTGCAGCGCCGGCTTCTCGGCCGGCAACGCCAGCGCCCTGCCCAATTCGGTGACCCGGCGGCTGACGATCGCGACTTCCTCATCGAACGTCTCCGGGGTCGGCAGGATCACGGTGTTGAAACGGCGCATCAACGCGGACGACATCTCGTTGACGCCACGGTCACGGTTGTTCGCGGTCGCTATCACGTTGAAGCCGCGCTGGGCCTGCACCTCGATCCCGAGTTCCGGCACCGGTAGGGTCTTTTCCGACAGGAGCGTAATCAGCGTGTCCTGCACCTCGCTCGGCACACGCGTCATCTCCTCCAGCCGCGCCAGCTTGCCGTCGCGCATCGCGTTGAGCATCGGACTGGGCACCAGCGCGCGCTCGGACGGACCTTCCGACAACAGGCGCGCATAGTTCCAGCCGTACCGCAATGCCGTTTCATCCGTGCCGGCGGTGCCCTGAATCAACAGCGTGGAATCACCACTAATCGCCGCCGCCAGGTGTTCCGATACCCAGCTCTTCGCGGTGCCCGGCACGCCGTAAAGCAGCAGCGCGCGATCGGTTGCAAGCGTGGCGACGGCGATCTCGATCAGGCGGCCGCTACCGATGTATTTCGGCGTCACCTCAAAGCCATTGTCGAGCTTGCCGCCCAGCAAGTAAGTCTTGACTGCCCACGGCGACAACCGCCAGTTTGCTGGCCGTGTACGCTTGTCGTCGCGCGCCAGTTCAGCCAGTTCTTCGGCATATTGCGTTTCGGCGTGCTGGCGCAGCACGGTATTGAGGTTGTCGCTCACAGCGGCATCTCCTTGATCACGGTGTGTTTGGCTTGCATGAGCGTGACGATTTCACGCGCCTGCTCCAGCATTCGGGATTGGCCGGCAAATTCGCTGCCGAGCCAGCTGGCATATAGTTCTACGATCGGTGTCAGTAACGCCAGATCGTCATCGGCCGCGCGCAATATCGCCAGTTCGACCAGAGCGGCCAGATCGTAGCGCAGCATCAGGTCTGTCGGCGTGCGGGTTTGTTTGGCATCCGAGAAGAAGGTCCGAGATAAGGTGCGAACGACCTCGGTCGGCCATGGCGCATCCAGCCGGCGAGCGAATGCTGAAGCCAGCTCGACCTCGCCCAGCGCAAGCTGGCGGCACAGCTCGCTTTCGCAAACTACGGGAAGCGAAGCTTCCCACAGGGCGGGTATCAGCACACTCAGGCGAGCCGGCGGTTGGTCGCGTCCCAGTGCAAACCTCAGGAGGGCTGCCGACCACTCGTGATCGCTTGCTCGACACGCTGCGGTAGCGCATCCGGCCAACAGCGCATCGGCCCAGTCATTGCGGGCCATCAATGGAATCAGCTCTTGCGCTTCTGTGCCTGCGGCTTCGGTCCAGCGTGCGGGTGGAACAAGCGACAGCACCTGCCGCAACCAGGACGCACGTTTGCCCTCCCCGTGATGCGTCACATCGACTATGCCATCGCGCGCCCAATCTTTCGGTAGCTCGCTGGGGATGTCGACGAACAACGCCGGGTCGTTGCGTCTACCCAGTAACGCGGCAAACTTCGCGACGGCGCCATTGACGGCTGTCGCCGCTTGCCAGCGCACACAGGCATCGGCCCGCGCCGACATCCTGCGCATAAAAGCAGAACCCGGCAATCGGGCGAGCAGGTCGGCCGCCGCGATCCGTACCGTTTGTGCACGATCGTCGAGCAGGCTTTCGAGGAGCGCCTCATCCTCCGCGCCCAGATGGGTCGACAGTGCGTTGACGAATTGCTGGCGCTGCTCCGCCTTCTCTTTCGGCAGAACCGCGGCCAGCAGGTCTCGGGCCTTGGTGGCATCGATGCCGTGCAACGCCGCCAGCGCGTTGGCACGTTCAGTCGTCTCCCCGTCGTCCCAGATACGCAGCAACGCCGCTTCATCCAGCTCCGGAGGCTGAAGCTTCCTCAGGCGCGCATCCCAGTCCGGATTCTGCAATGCGAGCCATCGACCGCGTTCGCCGAGGACGTCATGCCAATGTGTCAACGCGGTGGCCTTGCCGAGCACACGCGGCAACAGTGCCGGCGGCAAGCGATAGCCGGCCTGCGCGACGCGCGGCGCCAGCCATTCGCCGAGCCCCGGTATCTCGTCCGAGATCGCGGCATCAACCAAGGGCACGAGCGCTGCCGGCATTTCCGGTACCGTTTCGTCCGGCGCGGCGCACGGCAGTTTCGTTGGATGCGGCAGCCGCCCGGCATCGCTGTACACGGCTAGGCTCCCGGCCTGCCATAACACGCGTTGTTCCCGGGTTCCGTCGGGCAACAACGCATCGATCTCCGCGAGCGTGGGCGTGTCCTGCGGCGCGTTGGCCGTTCCGACGAGCGCGATGCGAACGAGATCATGCATCATGCGACTCCTGTCAGGCTTTGATAGCGTCCGTCGGCATATAGGCCCAGTGGCCGAATCGCCCAACCGTCCCACTCCACCGCAATGGCCCGAGGGCGACCACCGGCAATCGCCAGCCATGTCCAGTGGTTGCTGCCATGAAGCGGCAACCCATGCCCGGTCGCATCGACCGCATGCCACGTCCCGTCGGTGAACACCGGCACGATTGCGTCCAGCACGGTTGCAAGGCGATCATGCCAGGGGTTGGCGGCCAGGGCATTCGCTGCGTCGTCAAGCAAGCCAAGCTGATCGCGAGTGCGCGAAAATGCAAGGGGCGACGGCAACGGCACCGCTGCGCCTTTGAGCATCGCTCGCTGAGATCCGGCACCCGGCCAGAAAACCAATTCACCATCGAACCCGGCGCCGGGCAACCAGGTCTCGGCAAACGGCTGATTGCCTACAGCGAACCGCAGGAACAGCGCACGTCGACCGCTCATCTCGCCCAAAAGCCAGGTACGCTGTACACGCACGCGCTCGTCTGCGTCGACGATCTGTCCGATCACGTGCCAACGATCGCGCAATGCTTCGGCGTCTGCCAGCACGTCTTCTTCACGTTGACTGAACCCGATCAGTTGACGAAGATGCTGCTGCAGGTCCGGCGGGAGAGAATCGAACCGCTCATGGGCACGAACCGCCAACGCAAGGCGCCCGAGCTCGGCGAGCAATCGTTCGGGCCATGCTTCATGGCTTCCCGGCAAGTCCGCCAACGCGCGCACTCGCGCGGCCAGGCCGGTTGCCTGCGCGTCGACCAGCCGTGCCGCCATCTGCTCCCAGAACGCGGGGCCCTGCGCAGGCAAGCGCGCGAGTCCGTTGCGCACCAGATCCTCCAGCCAAACTTGCAACCCGGCCATGCCGTCATTGACGCGCGCTTCGCGCTTCTCGGCACGTCTTCGCTGCGCGACTTCGTCCACCGGCGCTTCCGCCTTGGCGACCGCCCGCGCCTCCTTTTTGGCCGCGTTGTCCACCCGCCTGTTCAGCCATTCGCTAACCCATTCGGGCTCGTCGGTAACTTCAACGAAGTCCGGCTGGTTGGCGCTTAGAAGCAATAAGCCGAGCGCATGCTTGCAAGGGAATTTGAAGCTGGGACACGAGCACTTGCTCGCGAAATCGGCAAGATCCACACGGACCTGATAGGGGTTCTTGCCGCTCCCCTGGCACTCCCCCCATACCACGCGGGCATTACGTCCAAGCATCGGCCACTGCTTCGGCTGCGCGAGCTTCTTGCCATTCGCGGCCGAACTACCATCAGGTGCCAACGCCAGAACCTGTTGTTCGGTGAGCTGCATATACGCCGCTTTGGTTATAGGTTAAAAATAAACGGCGAAGTCACTGCGCCGAAGTATTATCAAGAGAACAGTCATAAAAAGTGACCATACGAGAAACTAGATAGTGCGTGTTAACGAACGTCGCCTGCATCGGGACGATTGCCGCCTGGAAGTGGCGCGCAGGTATTTAGGTCTCTATTGGAAAAATCAAGCCATTCACGGCGGACATGCGTCACGATATAAAAATCGTGAGGACTTCGATTCTCACCCTGATCCGGAACTTCATGCGCGACAGTCCATAGGTCTTCGCGACTTCCGTAGACAGCATCGACAAGCCAATGACTATCTGCAGACGTCCAAGCCTTGGGTTCAGCCTCTCTTGACACCACAGTACCAATTTTACTCAATGCCGATTTGATAGCCCCCAAGGACTTGTCCGACTTCGGAACTAGGTATTCGTGACTAACGACAGTTGACCTGCTGTCGAGGATACTCACCATGGACATCATTACGGGCTGACCACCGATCGAACACAGACCTCCCGGAGTTGCGTTCAATTGCATGACTGAGGACGTCTGATAGTTGCAGTGACCGAATATTGGCGGACGGTCGACGGTCCTCTCCGATTTCTCCGTAGGCAAACTTTTCAGTTGATTAATGAACGCATCTGGATCGGACTTTAGGGTCAACTCCAGAGGGCATTCCGCTGCGATGACTTGGACGCTCATCGCAGAAAAACCCATTGCAGCGAGGATCGACAAACACAGAAAACGCATTGCTATCCATCCGTAATTCAAGAAGAATCCGCGAGGCGATGAAAACAGAATGGTACAGACTTACACGTCCCGCACTAGACTCACGAGCAGTTCGTCGCAGTTCATTTTCCCCGTCAACCTCGCATCCTCAGTTGATTGTTCAATTTCATTCAGGCGTTGCGAATGCTAGGTGGGTAGACTCGAACCCATCGTGCTGTATCGTACTTCCATCCACACGCATCTCTTTCCAATGCCAGAGCCCGAGCCTGCTCGGTCAGCCCTTGCCCTCGAAATCCCATCTCAGACGCTTTTTCGGGTCCTTCGTCATTTCCAGAAATGCACAATTGGGACACCATCGGCCCTGGTTTTTCACGTTACTCGCAGACGCCTGCCAGACGTGTCCACGATGACACTGCCACGTCAATTTCGCATGCGCACTTTCATATCCCGTGGACAAGCATACGCCGCCACGCTCCTTCGCTATCGCCTGCATGGTCTCAAGCGTCAGACGTCGAGCCAATCCTGCACATTTCGGACACCAATGTCCGTGCACCACCATTTGCCCGGACGCCTTCCACCGATGTCCTTTCGAACATTCGAACGGGTAATGATCCCGACTACGAGTGTACTGTGCGGCCAAGCACCGACCACCGTGCAGTAGAGCAATCGCCTGCAATCGGGCGAGCCCATCGGCCAGAATATTGCATTCTGCCGATTTCACTCGCCCGCATTCCGGACACCATTTGCCTCTGCGGATCAGTTCGCCTGTCGTCTCCCACTCGTGCCCTTCGGCACACCGAAACCGGTAGCGTTCAGACAGTCCCTTAAACGGGCCATTGAGAAGCTCTCCGCTCCGGCTGGCGATGGCCTTCAACCAGCGCGCTTCGATTTCGCCTTCTTCGCACGCCTCGCAACGAGCTTGCTCGCCTCGGTACAATAGCGCAGCTGCGTTACGAGTAAACCGGTGCCCTTTGTCGCATTCAAACTCGTACCGTTCCTTGTACCCAACCCAAGCATCAGAGAGGCAGCGCCAACCGAGTGGCGCGGCAACAGCGCGCAATCGCTCAAATGCGACCGCACCCGCTTCGTCGAATCGACACGCCGTACACCATGCCCCATCCAATACCGAACCAGCAAAGCTTTGCCACTCATGGCCGGCAGCGCAACGAAACCGGTATCGTGACATCAGCCCCGTGTATTTTTCGCTCAGACAAACGCCACCTCGCGACGCTGCTGCTGCTTGCAACCGCTGCAGGCCATCGGGCCTACGCTGTCGTTCGGCACTCTGCCTTCTCGCACAATGCGGGCACCAGTGACCGTCTAAAATAAACCCGCCCTTGCTCTGCCAGCGATGGCCGTGTGAGCATTCCATTTCGTAGCGCGCCGCCCTACCCACATATTCCGTCGCGAGGCAACGGCCGCCATTGCTTTGTGCCGCTGCCTGCAGGCGTGCAAGTCCGTTATGGTCCAGTAGGCGCTCGGAATTGGCTTCCGCCACGCAGCGCCGGCACCAGTGGCCGGCGACGATATGCTGTCCCAGCGCCTCCCACTCATGCCCCTTCGCACAGCGAAATCGATAACGCTTGGCTACCGTTGTAAATTCGCCCCCTACAAGTTCGCCTCCGCGCTCTCTGACGATTGCCATCCATCGGTCGCGTAGCGCTTCGTACTTGCATTCGGGACACGCGGTCGCATTCTTATACAGGATAGACGTTGCGGGCCGCTCAAACTCATGTCCATTCGAACACCGGAAAAGGTAGTTCGCCTGTGCCCCAGCCCATGCAGTCGTCAGAAGCGTGAGCCCTGCCGCCTTCGCAACCTCTACCGTATATTTAAACGCCTCTTCAGCTGTACGCGCCATGATCAATGGAGCCTTATGCTCAAGCTGTTGTGGAAATTCATTGAATCAGCGCACTGACGGCATCGATACCGATCGCCGACGTTTCGACACGCGAGCCCTCGATGGGAGTCTGATAATGCGTGACGACCACACGCTCGAACTGCTGCCATGCGTCCGCGAATCGATACGCAGGAGCAGCCGCGAGCTGAGCATCGTACAAGAGCAAGATGCGCTCGACGGCCGCAAAATCCTCGTCCTTCAAAACCCATTGCTCGCCGTTAAGTGCTCTGGTCACGCAGTCTTCCACGATGATCTCGGCGACGCGAAATTGCTCGATGTCGGAACCCGCTGCCGTCACGTCACGCATGAAATACGATAGATAAACGATCTGTGCGAGCCGGCCGATTTGTACCGCATCGCCTTGGCCGCGGCGCAGAACGGACAATGCGACATGCCCCTCAAGTGACAGTGTCCGAATTTTATTGTTCGACATCGGCAGAAGCTGATCCTTGGTGAGCGGCTTACGCTTCGTTCGACCGTGAGAGTTACGAACCATATCAGTCAACCATGCAAGTTCTTAACAATCCGTACAACGGGGCCTTCAAAGAGAGCTAGGAACAGCGTCTCATCGTTTCGAAGAAGCAAGCGGCCGATGATTCGCGATCGTCGAGGCCCACACTCCTACGGCCCGCCATGCTTCTTGTCGGTAAAGGGACTCCTCCGGATCATCGACTCGTCCAGAAGGCCCAGCCTTCTGGACGAGTCGATGTTCAGTGCTTCAGACGGACAACGTATATCCCGGCGTCCTGCGCGCTCGCGCTAAGGCTGTAGTTCGGCGGATTCACATACGACGCCCCCTGAACCAGCGGCTTGTAAACCGTCGGTCCATTAGAATGATCCGCCAATTCGATCACGGGCGGATTCGGGCTGGGCGTAACGTTGGTCGTAAAGTTCAGCGTCAGCGTTGCGGAGGCCATCGAGTGAAGACTCCCCTGAGGCACCTCAACACCGTAGATGTAATCCCCGGTCGCACCGGCCGAAGATGGGTCCATCTTGCCCAGACACACGGTCAGATCGCCGGTCAGACCGCTCGCAGGCGTCTTGAGCGTGAGCGTAGCGATACCATCGTCAGTCGTAAGATTGATGTTCGCATTGGCAATCACGCTGCTATTCGAGATCGTCAGCTTCTTGTAGCCGTCCGTGCACGCAAACGACGGCGTTGACGATGTCGACGTGGTCTGCGACGTCGAACTCGTTGCATTTCCGGACGTCGCACCGCTGCTGCTGTCACCGCCGCCGCCACATGCCGCCAGCAGAACCGCCGAGCCCATTAGACCAACCAGTACCAGCTTCTTCATTTTTTTCTCTCAATTGTTAAATATAACTAACAAAACAAACAACACCCCACCTGTATGACTTGACCCAAGCCAACCGATGTAGTTTCTGCATAAAAAGGCGCGGAGACACTGCTTACCGCGCAAAGCATCTAGACCCGGAGGGGAGCCTAGATACGGCCAATCAAACTCGAAATATCAATCGAAAACCGGCCGCCGCTTCTGCTTCACGATAATTCGTGGCTCGGTAGTAGGAACAGGCGTCCGCTCGGGTGTGGACAGCTCGACGTATGTCTTTCGCGCCTTCTCCATTGCGCGACGCTTGCCGTTCAACCACGGGTGACGTGGCGGAAGCCGTACCGGTTGCGTCACGTTCGACACATTCGATTCATCCAACCGCCTGTCTTCCATTACAACAGACTCCCCACTTAAAACTGCGAAGTCAGCTGGAATCCAACCGTGACGCGTGCGGTCGGAAAGCCTGATGGCTTATAGACAGGCGTGCCTGCAAACAGGTCATACGCGTAGGCACCGTAGCGCGTCGCGATGCTTCCCTTCACGCCGATGACAGCACCGGCCAACTGCGTACCAACGAGCACAATCGGTTGCGGTCCCCATACGCGGCCATAGTCCAGACCCGCATACACCGCTTGCCCCGTCTGGCCGATCGGCATTTGCAGCTCGTTACGCCAATAGAACCCGCGCGCCGCCGCCAGCATCGTCTCTCCGTCGAAGCCACGCACGGTGTATCGGCTGCCGATCGTCAAGTCATCGAGGTAGTACAGGGTGTCCCCCGTGTACTGACCGTGAAACGTGCCGACATAGCGAAACGGCTGCTTGCCGATCGCGAACGGGACCGACAGGTTCGCGTCGAGTACGGCCATCTTGAAGCGATAAGTCGGGCCGCTCGTCGCCAGTGTGTCGTCCTGCGCGCCGAATCCGCCAACGCCTTGACGATACGCGAGCGAGCCATCGAATTGCGCGCCGTCGAAGTAGTGCCGGTCGGTCAGACCGAGTTCGATGATCGTGTTGTTGCGACGCTGCTGCGAAATCTCGGTGTCCTCGATAAAGCTCTTGCCAAAACGGCGGGACAGCCGAAAGTACCCTCCGAGCACGTCGTTCTGGCTGCGCGCCAGCACCCGGGCCAATTTGAGATCGACCGTCTTCGAGTTGCCGCTCGCGATAAATGTCTGGTTCACACCCGCAATCTGCTGATAGTAGGTGTTCGTGTATGCGGAGAGTGTCGCAGTCCAGTAACCCCACGGAATCGAATAGAAGCCGTTCCAGCCATGCGAGCCGAGGCGCTTGTCGCCGAATTCGAGGTCCTGGCTGACGCCGACGTTGAGCATGTCGTTCAGGCCAAGCGGATTGTCGATGCCAACTGACAGGTTGCCTTGCAGCTTGCCAGTGGCGCGCGTGCCCGAGTTGTCGACCGATGCGACGACCGTCCAAGGCTTGCCGCGCTTCACGTCGAGCACGACATCGCTTTCGCCGGGCAGCTCGCCGGGAACGATCTGCATCGAGACGTCCTGGCTCGTCACGCGCTTCATCTGCTCAAGCCCTTGTTCGATGTCGCGCAGGTTCAACACGTCGCCGTCGCGAGTCGGGAAAGCGGTCTTCCACGTTCCGCGCAACTTCTCGTCCTCGAAACGCACGTGGCGGATCACGCCCGGAATCAGGGCAAGCTTCAAGGTGCCGGTGGACAAATCCTGCTCGGGCACGAGTACGCGGGTCGTGATGTAGCCGCGTGCGAGGATGGCCTGCGACACCCCTTTGACAATCAGATCGACGCCTTGCTTGCCGACGCATTGGCCGGCGTAGTGCGTGAGCCAGTCGCGCGCAAAGGCGAAGCGATCCATCGGCAAGGCGGATGCGCCCTGCATCTTCGCGGCTGCCGGTAACGAGTCGGGGGCGTCGAGCGCGAAACGATCGATTCGAAAGCACGGCGTTTCGGTCGGCAATACCGGATAGGCTTCCGGGCGCGGCACGTCCGAACGCACGCCTGGCGCTTGCACGATGGCGTCGCGCTGCTGGGCGTCACGGCGCTGTTGCGCTTGCTGGTTCTGCTCGGCATTCGCGCGGGTAGCGGCCGCCTGGTCGCTCTGAGACGGCGCCTGTTGTGCTTGCGCAGCTAGCGTGATCAGAGTAGTGATTGGCAAAACAGCCAGCCGTCTGGTCGTTTTCATTTAATTTTTTTGATTGGCGGGAATAGACAGCAAACATCCCCCGTTATCGATATGGCAATTACCATCAATTCACATCAGCGCCCAACTACAGTCGTGATTTGAATCAATTCCTCGTATTTCCGAGCCGGGTGTCTTGCCGCAACTTCTCAACCAATTGATCCCACACATTCTCGTATAGGGGAAATGATTCCTCAGCCTGAGAAGCGGTTCTAGCCCGCGTCACAGCCGTCAGAAAAATTGACAGCCCGTTAGAATTCAACGATTCCGTTGAGATAAAGCTCATCCCTCCCTCTTCCATAGGAAGATAAACCTCATCCTTAACCCAAATGTCAGGCGAGTCAAACTGCTCACCGATTCTACTAACCAAATAATCGAACTGGCTCGTACTCACCGGAACGCGAACGTCTTTAGAAATAACTATCGATCCTGCCATTTTCGCCTCACTTGATCAGAATGATCTTCGCCTGCAATTTTTTCGGAAGATTTCCAATCGCCTTGATAAGCAACGTTTTGTTTGATTCACTCAAAAATCTAGAGTCCAATGGCACAAAATCCGCAACTGCCGCGTGATCCGAAAGAGTGCCAATGAAATTATTAAGATTTTTATCAAAAAACTGATTTATCTTTGCTGCCTGCGCGACTGTATCCGGCGTAAGCATGAAATCAACGGTCTTACCATTGTTCGGCCCGGAGCTGAATACAAAGTCCACCGAGGAGCCCTGAGGCGCACGTTGGAGCGTGCCACCCAGATAATTTTCAAGCTCTGCCGCTGCTCCGGCTTCACCCGGTCTAAATTTACCTACTGCCGGATCAACAACGTTCAATCGATCGAAAGCACTCAAATCAACTGGATTGCTCGCAACAATTGTCGTGGGACTCGATGAACCGTTTGATGCCGAGATATTACTACCTGAGCTTGCCCCTTGAGCTCCTGGAGACTGACTGGCACTTGCTCCCTGACCATACGGCTGATTTCTCCCCGAATTCGCTGCTGCGGAAAGATCGCCGCTCGCATTCTTCAGCGCACCGGTTCCAACCGTGGCGACATCCGCCGATGTTGTTGCCGCATCAGTTCCGGCTGCCGCTTTGCCGCCAAGACCGAGTGTTGCCAAGATGGGCGTCAGGAACTCCGCGTCAGGCCCGGCCGATGTTCCAGACTTATACGGCTTCTTCAACCCACCGAGCGAAATGTATCCCGGATCGCCAGGCGACGCGAATGGCCCGCCGTTCGGGATATTAGCGATCGCGCCCGCGATGTTGACCATCCCGTTCCAGACACCGGCCTTGGCATCTGCCGTCATGACGATGGCTTGGGCGACCTTCTTCGACAACGATGCAAAAACGTCGTTTGACGATTGATTGTTCGAATCGTTACCTGCATTGTAAAGCTGCACATTCGACGCCATCGCCGCGCCCGCGCTACCACCAACCAGTGCGCCACCCACCGTTGCCGCGACGTTCGCAGCGATGTTGCCGACCAGCGACGAGCCAGTCGTATCACCCACCGACTTGCTGATCTTCTCCGCCTGGTTTGCCAGCAGTGACGACATGCCGGCTCCCGCGGCCCCACCAATCGCCGTGAGCGCGCTGCCGCCGCCGAGCCCGCCGATCAACGCACCGCCGCCCATCTGCAGTTCCGCGCGCGACGCACCACCTTCCATCCACCCCTTGGCTTCATTCAGCGCCGCCTGTGCGCCCTCCAGGTCGCCGGCCTTATAGGCTTTGTCAGCCGCATCCAATGCTGCATCGCGCTTGTGGTCCGCATACAGCCCGATAGCCTGCGAAACCGTCTGACCGGCCGCCTGCGCGGCGTTCATCGTGTCGGCCTGCTGCGACAGCATTTTCTGCACATCGGGCGTCTTCGAAACCGTCCCGTTCAGATTCGTCGCCTCGCGGTTCAGGTTCGCGAGGTCCTGGGTCTGCTCGCCCGGCTTCGTAATATTGATCGTGCCAGCACTCACCGCACTCTTCGTCGTCGCACTCTGGTCGCCGCTGTCGTTCTGGAACACCATCGGCGTGACGCCGCCTGAACCCGATACCGACGACGGGCCGACTGCCTTGGTGCTCGGCCCGACCGATGCCCCCGCACTGAAGCCTGAGCTGTTCGCGCTGTAGTGCGAGTGGTTCTCGATGTCACTCGTCGTCAGCGTCCCAGTCGTCAGGGTGTTCTTCGAGGGATCGGCCGTGCTGCCGATATACGCGCCCTTCAGATCGGTGTTGCCCTTCACGGTCACGTCGAACCCGCCCGAACCAGCCTGGATGCCAGCTTGTTCGTTCACGCCTGCATAGTTACCGTCCGCATGGCCGTTCTGCGCACTGAAACTCCCGCCGACGCCGCCAGCCTGACTGATCGTGAAGCCGCCGCCCGCGCTCGACTGATGCGCGGCGCTCACGGTCGTGTCCTGAACGCTCACAATGTTCAGGTTACCGCCCACATCCGCCACGACCTTGTTCGCATTCACGTTCGCGCCGATCACGTTCGTGTCGCCGCCGCTCACAATGGTCGCGGTCTGGCTGGCGTTGATGTGCGTGTTGTTCTGGATTGCCGCGTCCGAATTCCCATCGCCGTGCGCACGCTGCATCGACGCAGACACGCCAATGCCATTCGTGCCGATCGACACGCCGACACTCGATCCCGACGACGAGTTCGAGCTTTGCGTCTTGTCCGTATCGGTCGTGTTGACGAGATTGACCTGATTGTTCGCGATCAACGCCACGTTGGCGGCGTTCACGTTCGAGCCCGCGATCGTGATGTTGCCGTCCTTCGGCGCGCCGTTCCCCGTCGCCACCAGTTTCGCGTTTCCGCCCGCATTGATGCTGGAACCGCGTTGAATCGTCTGGTCTTCGGACGACTGCATCGAACTATGGCTCGAACCGACGCTGACCTGCACGCCGATGCTCGGTGCTTGCGGCCCCTTCGCGCCGTTCAGCAGCGCAGCGCCACCCATGCCTCCAAATGCCACATCACCCGCCGCTGCAATGCTGTGGAGTGCCGAGGCACGGCCGTTCCCGTCTTGCGCGGACTCGCGCGCGGCCTGCGTCTCGCTGATCGCGTTGTTGATCGCATCGCCCACCGAGCCCGACAGGCCGATGGTCAGTCCGCTCTTGCTGGTCTGCTGTTGTTGCGCCTGATGCGTGGTATCGGTGGCCGAATCGATCACGATGTTCGAGGCCGTGCCAGTCACGTCCTTGCCTGCGACCAGATCGCTGCCTTTCACATGCAGCGTATTGCCCGCGTTAACGGTCAGATTGCCGTCGATCGAACCGACCGTACTAGCGTTGTTCGTCACGCTCGACGATTGATTCTGCTGCGCCAGCTTGCTATTGCCGATCGAGAACGACAATCCGCCGCCCGACATCAATCCCGAGTGCTGCTCTTGGTAGGTGGTCGACGACTGGCTGGTGTTCTGCGAGGTCGTAATGTTCACGTCGTGCGCGGCATTGAGCGCAACATCGTGCGTGCCAACGACCGTACTGCCCTGGACATTGATGTCCTTGCCGCTGCCGATAGAAACGCCGTCGGCGGAAATCAGGCTGCCGTTGGCAATCGTCGTCGTCGCATCCTGCGAACTGGCGATTTTCGTGCCGCTCACGACACTACTGTGGCTATGCGTCTCGCGCGAGTTGTATACGTGCGTTTCGGTTGCGGCGCCGACATTCACGTTGCCGACCGCCAGCAAGTTCGCGTCGCCCTTGCTCAGGTCGATCGTGCTACCGATAACGTTGATGTCCTTGTTCGATAGAACATTGAGCGTACCGCCGCCCTTGACGGTCGTGCCCGTCAGCACCTGATCCGACGTATGCAGCGTCTCCGCGTAGCTTCGGCTGCCGTCGTCACCCGAGCTATTGCTGTTGACCGTCGACGTCGCACTCGCCGCGCCGAGCGTGATGTTGCCCTTTGCTGCAATCGTGCCCCCCTGGCCGAGGTCGATCTGCGCACCCTTTGCCGTCAGGTCACCGCCGAGACCGATACTCGACTGCCCGCCGACCTTCACCGAGCTGCCAACCACGTTATTGATGTCGGTATTCGATACGCCGTTCGCACGCTGCACGATCTTGTGTTCGCCCGTCTGCACCGCACCCAGATTCCAATCGCCCCCGACGTTCATCCCGAGATTGCCACCTACAGACAGATTGCCCGCGTTCTGCTGGAAGTTGCCGCCCGTCTTGATCGCCGCATCACCGGTCACGTCGAGCTGAGCGATCGGCCCGAGCGTCGTCGTGATACTCGTTGCGCCGTCGCGACTCACGCGCGTGTCGGTTTTCACCGCCGTGTTGAGAATGAGGTCACCGCCTGCGTTCAGGTTCAAGCTACCGGCCTGGACCTTGGCGGAAGTGAGATCGACGTTGCCGTCCGTCTTCAGCGACATCAGGCCGCCGCTTTGCAGCGCGCCGAACGCATTGTCGATCTGCTTACCCTGGATCGACAGCGTGTTGTCCGCCTTCACCGTGCCGCTGTTCGTGAAGTTCTGAGCATCCTTCAGGTCGATGTCGGTGGCCGTAATCAGCGGACCGTTGATGTTCTGTTGATTGGCCTTCGCGAGATACACGACCGGCACCAGCACCGACTGGCCGTCAACGATGCGCGTCTCCATCATGATCACGTTGCTCGTGAGCTGCGACACCTGCTCGGCCGACAGGCTCGCGCCCAACGGCAGGTTGAGCGACTTCTCCAGCGAAGCGCCTGCCGCCATCAGCGACTGGTACATCGACTGCAGATCCGTGTACGGACCGAGCACCGCACGGCCCGTCAGTGCAGTGACCTGGTTGCGAACCAGTTGCTGCTCGTAGAAACCATCACCCAGACGCTTCGGAATGTGGGTAAGGTCGACGCCGATCTGACCGAAGAAGTAGTCGCTCGAGATGAAGTTCTTCTGGTTCGTGAACGCCGGGTTCGTCTCGATCACGTAGCTCGCATTCGGCGACGGGTTCGGTTTGAACAAGCCACCCTGCGGAATCGTCAGGTTGTTCAGCACGTTCGATGCGGTCGCACTGGCGATGACCGGATCGACCGTCGTCACCCCACCATGCACCGCCGAAGCGCCCGACTTCGTGCCGCTCGCGCTACCGCTCAGTCCACCGATCGTCAGGCCCGGCACAGCTTGCCCGGGCAGCAAGCCCAGCGACGGGATCGACGCGTTGCCTGCGGTGTTGTTGATACTCACGCCGGTTCCGGAAATCGACCCGTTCGAGCCCAAGGTCGAATGGTAGTCCGGCAACGAGTACTGCTTGACCCACGCCGGCGCGGCCTGCGTATAGCCGCCCGGACGGCTCGTCACGAACGGGGCGTTGCCGAACGGCAACTGCCAGTTGTATTCGCTGTTGTCGTAGTTGTTGTAGTGATACTGCCCGGAGTACGACACGGTCACGCTCGGCGCCTGCTGGCCGGTAGCGGCATAACCATCGCCATCGTAATGCTGCGGCATGGCGATGTTGCCGACCGCCGTGATGCTGCTCCAGTAATTTTTCAGGGTGCCAACCTGCGACGCATCGATGTTGCCGCCCGAAACGATCTGTGCGCCCGGGCTGATGCCCGTCACGGTCGTCGCGGTCGCGCTATCCGCGTAGTAGGTCGTGTATTGATACGTACTGTTCCACTGACCGCCGTGGGGCGGATCGGTATACACGCCGCCGATGCTCGTCGGGTCTTTCACGCCCACTTGGCCCGTTTGGCCCTTGATAGGAACGCCGAACGGCGCCAACGTCGCGGGATCGACCGAGCCGGTCGAAGTCGTCATCACGCGACGCTCGTTCGTGATCTTGTCGGCATGCAATTCCATGTCGCCGCCGGACTGGATCAACGCCGACGAATTGTTGATCAGGGCCGCGTTCGTGTAGTTGCCGCTGGCGTCCTTGCCACCGGCCAGGACAACCTTGCCCATGCCAAAGATGGCCGTCGTCGCCATCGTGTCGGTCGCGGTCGTATCGTCGCGGTTCTCGATGTCGTTTGCGAGGATTTCGAGCGTGCCGTTGCTGTCGGACGCGCCAATCAGCGCCGTCGGCCCGAGGTTCGATACCGTGCCCGTTGCGTTGAGCGACACGCTGCCGCCGACGATCGCACCCGTGTTGGTCAGATTGCTCGATTGCGTATGCAGCAATCCACCGGCCGACAGTGCGCCCGAGTTGACGATGTTGCCCGCGTTGACGTTCAGGTTGTTGACCGATTGCACGTTGCCGCTGTTGTCGAACGTGCCGGGCAACGTGAACGCAAGATCGTGACCGACGTTGAACTGATAGTCGGGCGTCACCGAGAAATCGCCCTGCAGGTTCACGTTGGCGTCGTGGGCTGCGCTGTACGTGCCGCCGCCTTGCAGCGTCGGCGCCGTTACCGTCAGGTCATGCGTGGAGCTGATCTGCCCGTTCGTGTTCGTGACCGTGCCGCTCGTCGTCACGTCCACGTCGCCGCTCGAATTCGAGACGTTACCGATCTGCCCGCCGCTGTTGTCCAGGGTCGTTCCTTGAACGTGGAGGCTTGCGCCGCTCAGTTGGCCGCCCTGGGTGTTGGAAATCGACGTCGCGCCGACCGTCACGTCGCCGTTACCGGTGATCGCGCCCATGCCGGACACACCGCCCGCATGACTGTTGGTGATCCGGCTGCCACCCTGCACCGTCATCTTGCCGGCGCCGAGGTCGGCAATCGAGCCGTCAGCATTGTTGATCGATGCCGACTGGATGCTGAGCGTGCTCGTATCGCCCGCCGTCGCCTGGCCGGCCTGAATGTGTCCGCCCTGGTTCACCAGCGCGCCGCCGTTCGTCAACGACAGGGACGTTCCGGCACGCACCAGCCCCTGCGCGTTGTTCACGTCGCCCGCGATCGTTCCGGTGATGCTGCCCTGCGCGGCGAGGATACCGCCCGAGTTATCCCAAGTGCTGGCGTCAACCACCGCTTGGCCCTTGGTGACGATGGTGCCGCCTGCATTGTTCAGCGCGCTCGCGCCGTTGCCCGGCTTGACCGTCAGCGTGCCCGTGCCGGCATGCGTGATCGTGCCGCCCGCATTGTTCAGTTGGGCCGGAGCGAGCGTGAGGTCCGTGCTGTTCGTCTGAATCACGCCGCCCGCTGAGTTGTCCAGTGTTCCGTCCACATTGACACCCATCGCGGACGATCCAAACTGCGTGATCGTCCCGCCGTGGTTCGTCAAGTTCGGCGTGGTCAGTACCATCTGGTTCGCTTCGAGCGTACCGCCGCTGTTGTCGAGTGTCGAATCGGCGGTCACGGACAGGTTGGGTGCGACGATCGTTCCGCCCTGATTGGTCATCGAGCTGGTATGGATCGTCGCATTCGTGCTCGCGCCGATCTGTCCGCCGTCATTCGTCAGCGTGCCGCTGGTGATGCCCAGGTCCGTATTGGACAGCAGCTTACCGTTGGTGTTGTTCAACACGCCACCAACCGCAGCGGTCAACCCGGCCTGGGCATTGATCGAACCCGACGTGTTGTTCAGCGAACCGCTTTGTGCCGTGATATGTCCATTGCTGGCGATCTTGCCGCCGATGTTCGACACCGAGCCCGACCCATTGCCGAGCGTCAGCGTACCGGTGCCGGCGTGCGTGATCGTGCCGCCGTCATTCACCAGCGCCGCGGGCGCGAGCGTCAGATCGGTGCTGTTGGTCTGCAGCGTGCCGCCGCTCGAGTTGTCGAGCGTACCCGCGACATTGACGGCCATCGTGCCGGTGCCGGTCTGCGTAATCGTGCCGCCGTGGTTCACCACGTTGGTTGCGGTCAACGAAAACTGATCCGCCTGCACGGTACCGGAACTGTTGTCGAGCGTGGTGCCGCTCAACGCAGCCGTCTGGCCGACGATGCTGCCGCCGCTATTGGCGAGGTGCGTGCCGGCATCGACCGTCACGCCCTGGACAGCTTGAAGCGCTCCGCCGCTGTTGTCGACCGATTGCCCGGACACGTGAAGATTCGTGTTCGACGTAATCGTCGCGTGGTTGGCGATATTGCCGCCTTGGACGGTCACATCGCCGTTGCCGCCGATCACGCCGCCTTGCGCGCCGTTCGCGGTCGTGCCCGCCACGTTAGTGAGCTGGCCGGTTGCCGCCAACACCATTCCATCGGTATTGAGCGATGTGATGCGGCCGGCCGTGTTGTCGATCGTCACGCCGTCGACAGTCGCATGGCCGGCGCTCTGGATCGTGCCTTGATTATTCGCGACGGTGCTGCCGCGCAGCGCCATCGTGCTTTCCGACACGAGCACACCGGCCCGGTTGGCGATCTGACCGGCGACCGTCACGGACAACGGTCCTTGCGACGACACTGTGCCGCCCTGGTTCGATACGTTGCCGCCCGTCAGCGTCGTACTACCTCCGCTCGTCAGGTTGCCGTGGTCGTTGATGACCGTTCCTGCGGCGTTGGCCGTCACCGCGCCCTGGGCGCTCGTCGTCGCATTCGTGAGATTCACGTCGCTGCCCGTCGCGGTCAGCGACAGGTTGCCGTTCGCGGCCGTCGTACCGCCGGCGAGGTTCACGCCGTAGCCGGTCGCCGATACATTGCCGCCCGCGACGTTCTTGCCGGTCGCGTTCAGTTGGCCCGTCGTCGTGACTTGCAGGTCGCCGACTTGCGTGACGGTACCATCGCTGTTCACGCCCGCGCCAAGCAGGCCCGTCGAATTCAGCGAACCCGCCGTCACGCCCACGTTGTGTTGCGCGGCGACTGTTCCGGTATTCGTTACATCGGCGCCGGTATTCAGCGAGACCGACTGCTGACCGTAGGTCGTGCCGCTGTTCTCAATTCCGCCGCCGGCAGATACCGAGACGTTGCCGACCGAACTGATCTTGCCCGATTGCACCAATCGGCCGTCCGTCGTGAGCGTCAGGCCCATCGCGTCCGCCGCGATCGTTCCGGCATTCCGGACCCCAACGCCCCCCTCTGTGCCGACCAACAGGATGCGATTACTGTACATCCCACCCAATTGGGCCACGTCAATCGCAACGGCAGGAGCAGCACCATCGCCCTGAATCCGCGTTGCCTGCAGCGTGTCGTGATTGACCTGATTCGCGCCAGCGATCACGTTCAGGTTCGAGGCATAAATGGCTGCATTGGCCTGCACGGCTCTGGAAATTAAGTCCACCTGATCCACATTCGTGGCGTTCAGGCCCGCGCCTTGTACCGTGATGAGGCCGCGTGTTACGCTGAAGCCCCCCAGCGAACCGTCCGCATTCAGGTTCGGCGTGCCGGTCGTCAGGATTGCTCTCGAGGTGTTGATAAAACCGCCGCCATCGACCACCAATCCCGACGGATTGGAAATGATCATCTCGGCGCGTTGGCCTGCAATCTCGACGAAACCTTTCAGTTGTGAGGGGTTGTTGCTGTTGACCTGGTTGATGATGATCTTGGCTGAACCGTTCGGGCTGAGGTTCGGGTTGCCGTTGATGTAGCCCGCCTGCTGTGTGTTCGTCAGCGTAGGTGAGTTATTAACGATAACGCCTTGTTTGGGTACGTCGAATTGCGAATAGGTGTTCAGCGACACGCCCGCGCCGCTCGGCTTCGTAATGTTGACTTGCTGAAGACCGTTTTGCGTCTGGATGACTGACGGTGCATTCGCTCCCGCGCCCACGACCTGCGCATTGACCCACATCGGCGCAGCCCCAGACACGATCAGCACCGCGAACGCCGCGTGCCGCAGCGCGAATTGCGCGACCGCGAGCCGCACACTACCACCCGCAGCCCGGACTGTTTCTCCCCCGCTCGCTTTCCCCGACGAACTAGCAGTCTCTTCGACTGCGATCAACATGCCACGGATGCGGCTGAATACCAGACGATATTGGTTCTTATTCATGGATGCGGCAGACGCTCTTTTCGAACGTCGAACGAGTGGATACGGAACGCTTCACGCAAGCGCAGAAACGCTCACCAGCCGAAACCAATGCTGCCGAGCTTTCTCGATTCTTCTTCACTCGTGTTAGCGGGCGGAATGATGGTCTCTCACGCCGTAAACTATCGAAATAGTTGCCAACACAGTGTCAGAGATTGCAAGGGAAGATCGAATATCCGCGCGAACGGCAACGAGAGAGGCGTCCGCTTCCCACCGCCACTCGTTCTCCCACCCCCACTCAATCAAACAATATTTCCCGCCCAACAAACATCTCACTATCAATAAATAAAAATCAATTTAACAATATTCGATTTTCGTGACATAGATCGAGCGATGATAAACGTGCCGGTCCGCCAGGCCGTCCGCATGGGCCCCTTCAACCGCTCGACTCGCAGTCCGTTGCTCCGCCGAGCAACGCAGTGTTGATTAGCAACTTAATATCTACCCAATCGGAGCTTGCGCACAACCTCATAACGCGTGAATTGCGAACACAATCGTGCGCCCCCGAATATGCACACCGCATAAATTCTCATCCTTTTATTTAACCTTTCCCATGCTCAGTAAAATACGCTCCATAAACGATTGCAACAAAGAGTTGCCTCACAATTCGGTGGGCAACGTGTTCATCGACTATGTCGCCAATATGCAACATCCAGCAGCTTGGTCACTCGCGGTGTTGACGCGCACCCCGAAGTTCGTCCTGGGAGGAGGGATATTTCGGCCAATGATCGCCCGATCAATTCCGAGATGTGCTGGTTCGGACATTCAAGGCAGAGAGAGTCGTGGTTGATCTCCGGAAATCGGACAACGGTACGTCAGGCGGCCTTGTCACCCGCGTTTACGGGGATCAGCGTCTTCACCTCGGCAATCATCTGCAGCTGCTTCAGATAGTCGGGCCGAAACTGAGCTAGCCACCTCACGAGGCGTGCGTTATCAAGCAGGCTCACGAGGTAGCTCTTGATGACGACATTCGCACGCTCGTTTGTCGATTCAAAAAAATTTGAGACACATATGACTGCTGCGAGCCCAGGCCCTTCCTGAGGCTTCGCCAGTACAGTCGCGTGCTGGCGTCGTCATCCTTCTCAGGAGTCAAACGATGCTCCCTCCTTCTCCTCTCGACTATCTTGCCGCTTTCGCACTCGCCTTCCTCGGTGGCGCATTGCTCGCCGCGTGTCATTGCAAGTATGTAGGCAAGGTCCGGCGCGATACCCATCCCCGTGCGCGTGAGATCCAGATCCATGCGTGAGCGTCCTCCGTTCGATCCATACGAGGACGATGACGGGGACGATACGTGGCAGCAACGTCTGTATGGACTGCGCCAGCCATTGGAGCCAGAGCCGGACGAAGACGATTCGCCGCGCTATCGGCCCGACCAAGGAGGCCTGGCATGGCCGTGCCCGTCGTGCGAATCGTTCCGCACCGAGCAACGGCACATTGCGCGGCGCATTTGCAGCGCCATCGGCGCCGCAGCTGGAGCGACGAGCGGCACCGCTGCGGCGCTATCCGGTGTGGAAACCGGCGCAGCCATTGGTGCGCTTGGCGGTCCCGCTGGCGCGCTATGTGGCGGCATAGCCGGAGCCATCCTGGCCGGACTCGTCGCAGGTGCCGCTGGCTGCGCAACGGGTGCAGCTCTCGGCGAAGCGCTGGACCAGAAAGTTCTCGACAACATGCTGTGCCTGGCGTGTGGTCGGACATTTACTGTTCGTTCGCGCTGAAGTTGCGCGCTAGCGCCCTCCCCCTCTTCCACATTTTTTCATTCATCCCGCCCGGCACAAGCCGGGTTTTATGCTTCTTTCATAAGGAATCCTCTCATGCATCTCGTCGAAAGCATGGCCTGGACCGGCCAGGAACCGTGGCACGGCCTCGGCAACCAACTCGCCCCGAAACAACCGCTCGAAGTCTGGAGGCGCGCCGCCGGCATGGACTGGAGCATCGAAGAGGCCGAAGTACGCTTCGTCGCCGCCGGCAACAAAAGCCTCGGCTCGATTCATGCCTTCCCGGAACAGAAGGTGCTCTACCGCAGCGATACGAAGATGCCCCTATCCGTCGTGTCGGCACGCTATCAGGTCGTGCAACCCTCGGAGATTCTGGAGTTCTACCGCGATCTCACGGAGGTCGGCGGGTTCCAACTCGAGACGGCCGGCGTGCTCAAAGAAGGCCGCAAGCTGTGGGCGCTAGCGCGGACCGGCCAGAGCGCCACGCTCAAGGGCGAGGATCAGTTGAACGGCTATCTACTGTTGGCGACAGCCTGCGACGGCACGCTCGCCACCACCGCGCAGTTCACGTCGGTTCGTGTGGTTTGCAACAACACACTGCAAATCGCATTGGGGGACAACGCGGGCGCGGCGGTCAAAGTGCCGCACCGCTCGCAGTTCGATGCGGCCGCGGTCAAGCGACAGCTTCACATCTCGATCTCGTCCTGGGACGCATTTCTCGCACGGACCAAGGCACTGGCCGATCGCAAGGTGTCCGACTCGGCCGCCGAAACGTTCTTGCGGCGCGTACTCACCTATTCGACCGCCAACGTTACGGATCGCGACGCGCTCGCCGTCAACGAACGTGCGATCAAAGCGGTCAGCCAGCTCTACGCCGGTCGGGGCAAGGGCGCGGACTTCGCATCGGCGTCCGGTACGGCGTGGGGACTGCTCAATGCGGTCACCGAATATGTGGATCACCACCGTCGCGCGCGCAGCGACGATCACCGACGCGATGCCGCCTGGTTTGGCGCGGGGGCGACGCTTAAACAGAAGGCATGGGACGAGGCCATGAAGCTCGTCGCATGACGCTCCCATTTATCGCACAACCCAGCCCGGCAGGCGAACCTGACCGGGCTTCTTTGTTTCCGGAGGCCCAATGAATATCCCTCACCTTGAACCGCCGCTCGCGCGAAAGCCCGCGCTGAAGCTCGTCAAGACGCAAGAACTGAGTCGAGACGACTGGCTTGCTGTCCGTCGTACCGGCATTGGTGGGTCCGATGCGGCCGCTGCCGTCGGTCTCAATCCCTACATGAGCGCACTGGAATTGTGGCTCGACAAGACCGGCCGGGCGGAAGGTCTACCTCGCCCCGCCCCGACCGACATCACCTCGCCAACCTATTGGGGGACGTTACTTGAACCGATCGTTGCCGCCGTCTATACGCAGCAGACCGGCAACAAGGTCCGCAAGGTCAATGCCGTGCTACGTCATCCCTCGATTCCGTGGCTGCTGGCCAACATCGATCGCGAGATTGTCGGCGTGCGCGACGTGCAGATTCTGGAATGCAAGACGGCAGGAGAGTTCGGCGCGAGGCTCTGGCGGGACAGGGTGCCCGAGTACGTACAACTCCAAGTCCAGCATCAGCTTGCCGTGACGGGCAAGACGGCAGCGCACGTCGCGGTGTTGTTGTGCGGTCAGGCGCTGGAAGTGCATCGCATCGACCGAGACGACGCCCTGATCGGACGGCTCATCGAATTGGAAACGCAGTTCTGGCGGTTCGTGGAATCCGATACACCACCACCCGCGGACGGCTCCGACTCGGCCGACCGCGCGCTACGTCACCTGTATCCCGGCCATGGCGAAACGATCGACTTCACCGACGACCGGCGTCTGTCGTCCGTATTTGCCGATCTGGTCGCCGTGCGGGCCGAGATCGAAACGCGCCAGCAGCTCGAAGCGCAGTTCAAGCAGACGATCCAGCAGGCGATGGGTGACGCAATCCGGGCTGTATTCGAAACCGGCTCGGTGTCGTTCAAGCGCAGCAAGGATTCGTCGTCGGTCGATCTCGATCGTCTGTTGGCCGATCACCCGTCGTTCGAACAGCAGTACGCCATCTCCAAGCCGGGTTCCCGGCGCTTTCTCGTTTCCACCTGACTCCCACCCACCATGACGAATCTCGAGTGTCTGTCGGACATCATGACTTTTTCGCGATACGGCGCGCTCGCACAGGCGTTCGTGATGGACGCACTCAGCAAGCACGCCGAGCGCGTTGCCACCGTTCCCCTCGATGAGTTGAAGGAGCAATTCGGCGGTCACCCGCTGATCAGCGCCCAAGCGTGGCAAGGCGTCGCTCGAGAGATCCACGACAAGCTCGAAGCGCACTTCGCACGATAGCCGGTACGGCGTCCCAACGCCCACCGCTCCCTTTCGCTTTCTATTTGGAGGAAACCATGATCAAAGGTCTCGCTATTACTCCGCCCGTTGTCGGACGCATCTCCATCGGTCGAATTGTCGAGAAGAACGGCAAACGTCTTCCCGAAAAAGACGACCAGTTCACCCTCACTACCCAGGTCCAGCAGCGCGGTGAGTGGATGCTGCACCCACTGAACGAAACGCTACGCAAGGCAACGTCCGGCAAGCTACGCGCGATTCCGGTTCGAGTGCTGTTCAACGATCCGGATTTGAACCTGCGCGCGGAATATTCGCTGTTTGATCGCGATACCGGCCGGCCCATCTGTGTTGGCAACGGAGAGATGTGCCGACGTGTCACCGATGCCGGTATCGAAGCCATGCCCTGCCCGTCGCCGGATGGCTGTGTGTTCGGTCGTCAGGGCGGCTGCAAGCCCTACGGCCGGCTGAACGTAATCATCGGCGACGACGACGAACTCGGTTCGTTCATCTTCCGGACCACGTCGTATAACTCGATTCGTACGCTCGCCGCACGCCTGCACTATTTCCGCGCGGTGTCCGGCAACCTGCTGGCCTGTCTGCCGCTGGAATTGAAGTTGCGCGGCAAATCAACCACGCAGAGCTACCGCTCGGCCATCTATTACGTCGACCTCAGCGTACGTTCAGGCAGCAAGCTCGAACAAGCGTTGATCGAGGCGAAGGAACTGGACGCGCGCCGACGCGAAGCCGGATTCGACCAGGCCGCACTCGATGCCGCAGCCCGGCTCGGCTTCGCCAACGGGGCATTCGAGGATAGTCCGGACGAGCGTGCTGCTGTTGCGGAAGAGTTTTATCCGCAGGACGCGCCGCAATCGGACACTGGCGATGGCGGCTCCGCCGACACGCCTGTCACGTTGCGCCAGAAGCTCGAACGCAAAGCCGTCCTGCTCGGCGGCAAAGCAGCATGAGCGTTCGACGCTGGGTGTTCCCTCTGGCCGCGCTGGCGACGACCACTGCGCTCAGTCTGTCGATTCTGGCGGGCTGGCAGCGCGGCGGTACGTTACCGGAACGGTTGATCTGGATCGCCATCGGTACAGTGCTCGTCGCAAGCGCGCATCTGTTGCCGGCGCTGATTCGGGATGCGCCGATCGTCGTCCGGGGTGTCGGTAGCCTGTTATGGGGAGCATGTCTGGTCACAGCCTGCTACGGTCACGCGGTGTTTTTCGCGTTCGCGCAACAGCATGCCGGCGAGCAACGGGCGGCGACGGTCCAGGTGGATTCAGCTCCGTCATCCGGTCGGAGTCTCACCGCCGTCATGACGGAGCGCGCCGCCGTGACTGCGCAACTCGCCGCAGCCAACGCGCGTTACTGTGTCGGCAACTGCATGACGCTGGAGGGTCGGCGGGTCACGCTCGCCGCCAGGATCGACGCGCTGAACGCCGAAGCCGATGATGTCCGCCGTCAGCAAGTCACGACGGATCGAGTCACGGCGCGGCGTGATGCGCTACTCGCCGATCCGGTCACGGCACGACTCGCCGCGTTACTCGGCACGACGACCGCTCGGGTCGATCTGCTGACCGGTCTTGCGTTCGCTGCGGTGCTGGAGGGCGTCGCGTGCGTGCTGTGGACCGTCGCGCTTCGGTCGCCGCTACCAATACCGTTACCTGTCGTGACGGGCGTTACACCGGCAGCAGTCACGGTGACGCCCGCCGTGACTCAGCCAATCGTCACGCCAGTCACGAACGCGCCGAACGTGACTGAACCCGTAGTCACGATAGTCACGGATGCGGGCGGCATGACTCAGCCGGGAGTCATGCCCGTCGCGGCCAGTCACGACGACGAGACCGTTAGTCGCAATTCCGTAACGCCCAGTCACGACCGTACGACCACCGGTCATGCGCCGCGCGACGATCCGATTACGCCATTACCGACCGGCGCTCCCAACGACGACCACCTGTCGCGACTCATTCAGGATGTCGCGACTGGGCTCGTCCGTCCGACCGTTGCCGACATCCGCCGTCATCTGGGCTGCTCTCAGGCCCGCGCTGCTGAACTACGTCGTCAGCTTGCCGAACACAACGTGGCGGCATAAACAGCCGGGCTTCGCGCCCGGCTTCTTTCTTGTCGCCTTCATTTCACTTCATTCTCGTCATGCCACATGGATACCACCGAACTCGTTCCAAGCATCAGCATTACGAACCTCGCCAACCAGCGCGTCGCCGTCGTCGAACGCGTGCGCGCCGCCCTCGATCTGCTCGGCGAAGCCCAACAACTCGCCAAGGCTGCGCATCTCGGGTTCCCCCGGCTCGTGCTCGATGAAAGCTACGGCTGTCGCGGCCGGCCAACCATTACCGGGGACTATGCGAAACGCGACGAGGCAGAAGCGTCGATGGTGCGCATCATCGACATACGCGGCTGGGATTACCTGCTCGTGGAATCGGGCCTGCGCACCTTCATGGACGCCCAGGCCCGTGAAGCGTGGAGCAGCCAGATTGCCGAAGGCGACGTGCCCGAATTGACGGCCGCCAACATCGAAGCGACCTTCGCGCAGCTTTACGGAGCGCGCGGCGACATGTTCGAGCGCGGTGTGCTGCAATGCTTCAAGCGGCTGTCGTGGAACTACAAAACGAATCAGCCCTTCAAGTTCGGCAAGCGCATCATCATGCGATACCTGCTCAGTTCCGGCTCACCGAATTTCCGCGTCACCAACGAACTGGACGATCTGATCCGGGTGTTCTCGATACTCGACGGCAAGCCCGAGCCGGATCATCGCAACGGTGCGTACAGCCTCGTATCCGACACTCGGCAAGCCCGCCGCAGCGAAGCCGAGAACGACTATTTCCACCTGCGCTGGTTCAAGAACGGCAACGGTCATTTGACGTTCAAGCGTGCTGATCTGGTCGAGAAGATGAACAAGATCCTCGCGAAGCATTACCCGAACGCGCTCGCGTCCGAAGCGCGGTAGTTCCACGTTCGTCGGGCGCACTCAGCGTCTGACATTCCCCTCAGCTTATGCGACTGCGCATCCGATCTTGCCGGAGGCTCGCACTCGCCCGTCTGGAGAAACCGTCATGTCATCCGTTATAGCAGCGCTCAAGCGACGCGTGGCCGTCCGCTTGCGCACGGCAACCACCCCCTTCCCGGCGATCCGCTACGCCAACCGTCTGATCCGGGACGCCCCTGGTCGATTCGACGCCGTCGAGATACACGGCGTCCGGCAGTTTCCCGACGCCAATGATCCGACACGAACCTGCTGTGAGGTGGACGACGACCATCCGTCGTTCTTCAGCGTCTACCTGCATTTCGTCGCCGGGGGCGTCGTGTGCTGCGCCGACCTGCCTGCACATCCGGACGCACTGCATTGTGCGCGCGTCATTGCGCGCCGCTACCGCTGGCCTGTCTACGACTTCTGCCTGACAACGCAAACGCATTCCAGCAACCAGCACGTCGAACGCGGGCCACGAGCCACGGGCCGGTGATTCCCGCCGACTTTCTTCCATTCTCACGAACTCGTATCCGGTCCTGCGGGAGGCCGTTGTTCGCCCCTTTTTCCTGAGATCTTCATGAATCTACCTTCGACACACCGTGCCGGGCCGCGCTTCAAACTCGGCCGGATCTTCGCGACGCCCGCTGCACTGGAAGTTCTTGCGGACGCACGTCTCTCGATTATCGATCTACTGATCCGTCACGTGCGCGGCGACTGGGGCGATCTGTCCGAGTCCGACCGCGAGCAGAACGAGCTCTCGGTCGAGACCGGGTTGCGGCTGTTGTCTTGCTACGTTCTGCCGGGCGGGCAAACCGTATGGGTCATTACCGAATGGGATCGCTCCTCGACCACGTTCCTGTTACCGGGCGACTACTAGCGATCACCGCGGCAAGGACGACATCGGCTGATCGAGCAGCGCGTCAATTAAGGCGTGCGGGTCGACATCCAATACCCGCAGAAAGTCCAGCAGTTCGACCACGTCAAGGCGACGGACACCGCTCTCGACCTTCGACACGAAGGCTTGCGGCCGTCCGAGACGATCGGCGACTTCCTGTTGCAACAGACCGCGCTGCTTGCGCAGGTCTGCGAGCAGCGTCGCAATCCGCTGGTAGCGGGGATCGTGGATCGGATGGGTCATGAACAAATTCTAGATACACATAGCGGATATTCTTTATCCGTATACGGTATATTTGCGGAGGCTTACATGTTTCAACTCGTCTGGCTGTCCGGCGTTGCCGCGACGGCGCTGGGCATCGTCTTCGACATGCGCCGGCTTCGCATTGCCCGGGTAGGCCTTGGACCGCTCGGCTGGGTCGTCGCGTCGGTCTGCGCCGGGCCCATTGCAGGAGCCGTCTACGTACTCCGGCGGCGGTCCGCACGGGCAGCGCTGGTCGATGCGACTTGGCAACTCGTCGGGGATGCGACACACCCGATAACCGTACGGCGGGAGCGATTGATTGCGCTGGAGCGCAGCGGCGTGCTGGGTAAGCCGATCTTCCGGACCTGTCTGGCTGACCTGGACGCCGAATCGATCAATGCAGTCCCAGTGCAGGAAGTCCAGCCGCAGGCTAATGACGGGGATGCGGGTCGATACATGTAAGGAAACGATGTTGCAACCGCCCGCATTCGATCACGCTCCTCTACGCGCGGAACGTAACCGTGGCCTGAGTCCTGGCAGCAGTCTCTCCCTCGGATGCCAGGACCATTCGCCGACAGGTTCGCCCTGTCGGCATTTTTTATTCCGTCTGCCCGGCTCGCGCCGAGAGCCAAGAAATGCCCGCCACTTCATCAACCACCACAGCAACGGGAAATGAAATCATGAAGAACAAACGCCACTTCAGAATCGTCCGCTTCGCATTGTGCGCCGCCACGGCCGCAATCCTGTCCGCATGCGGACAGAACGCGCCTTCGGAAAGCGACGCCAAGCAGGTTGTCGCGAGTTCGCTCGGTGACTGCCGATATTTTGAACTTCGGGACTTCCAGAAGGTAAATGGCATTCCTGGCGACTCCGGCAACGACTACCGCGTGGATGTCAAATACACCATACGCCTGTCCCCGGACAGCGACGTCAAGGCCTATGCTAGGCAGTGGCAAGAGCAGTACGAAAAGTATCAATCCCTGAACGCCGACGCCGATCAGAAGGCGAAACAGTACTATGACAATAAACAGGCCTACGCTGCCGCGAATTCCAACGATCTTGACGCGGGCCGCACGTTCGAGCAGCAACATCAGGACGAGTACCAGGCGATGTCGAATGCGAAAATCGAGGTAGGCAACGCCGCAGCAGCACTCAACAACACCGCTCCCAGCCTGGTCTTCCGGCGCGCTATCGTTCAGGCATGTCCCAGCATTGATCTGCGGCTTCTCACCAACTTCTTCAATGGAAAGGGAGCCGACTACAGCAATGATGTCGACGTTGAGTTCACGCAGACGCTCGACATGGTCAAGACCGACAACGGATGGCAAGCTGCGCGGTAACGACCGGCAATCCATCCTGCAGCAATAGGAGCTCGTTGCCGTTATCCAGGAACCGCCATAAAAGACAACCTGAAACGATGAGTTCGCAACGAAGCAACCTAGCTCCCACTGAACCGCTCCACGTAGCGGCGGCAGCGCTGCTCCAGCTGGCCGGCGAAACGGCTCGCGCAAGCGCGACCCCGCCGTGGGGCCGCAAACACGCACTCGAACTGGTCGACGCCCTGCTCTCGCTCTCTTCGGCATACGGCTTCGCGCAGCAGGATCTGTTGCGCGCGAAGCTGATCACCGGCACCTGTACCAGGCATACGCGGCTGCTGGCTGAGGGTGCCTTCGAAGATGTTCCGGCATCAGCGTTGCTCGACGCCATCCGACAGTCGGGCTTCTATTTCAGCGAATAGCTTCGATTCCCGCTCAGGCATGCATCGTGTGCGTGCCGTGCGAGCCCGATCGGCGAGGGGCATAGACGGGCGTGCCTCATAGCACGCCCGTCCGGTTCCGCGTCGGCACTGCTTCTTTTTTTGGCTGTTGGAAACGTAAAATAGCAGCCGCATCACGACCAATTTTCATCTGGGACACAAGCTCACGCTTCCGGAACGAGGTCCATGACTCGACTCACTCCGCGCGGCCGAAAGCCGTTGACGAAATCATTGCTGCTGCCCCTGCCGGCACAAGAAGCACAGCGTCTCGCGCTGAAGCACCATCTCGCTCTCGCCATGTTGGGCCAAGGATGCGGCAACCTGGAACAGTTCGCGACGCTGCTGAATGTTGTCTATATCGCGTTCTTCTTACGAGACGCTAAAGCAGGCAGCATCGACCCAACGCTTTACAAGCGCGCAGAAGCAGCGCTGAACCAGTGCGTGTTAAGGGCCGAGCAAGGTCAACCGTGGATACTTGCGGACAAGGAACGCGACATTATCGAACAGTTACTCATTCTCCATGTTGCCCAGCTTTCAATCGTTCCAGCCCATCGCTATCTCAATGCTTGGGAACGCATGCAGTCCGCAACTGTAGGCAGCGGTCCGTCGCCAATACCAGCAATTGCATGCCCCCGCCATCGGCCAAAGTCGATGAGAGCGACCAACAACGCTATGGTAGCGGCGCTCTGCCGCAGAGCCGGCGGCGGCATTCGAGAACGCTCTCTTCAACTGTCGTAGCCTGTCCGGCATGTCTGCTTTGACATTGCTTGACAAGCACTTCGGTACACCCAAGTGTAGGATTCGATAGATCATGGCATGCTGCGCACGTGCGCGCCTGACACTGCCAATATGTATACCGTCATGAAACAAGCTCTCCTCTCCGTGATCCTCTTTATCTGCGCCTCGGCGGCGCGCGCCGGACTGGATGTCACGGCGTACAGCGGATTGGTGATTGTCGAATCCCCGGTCATGTCGTCGGATGGAATACCACAAGGAAAGGATCAAGTCACTCTCGATCCCGTCAATTTCCCTGACCGTTTTCGTGGTCTCGAAGTTGGGAAGGTGTACCAGTTCGCATCGTCCTTCGACTTCAGAGCCGGTTCCTATTCGGGCTACAACGCATGGAGGAACGAACTGGCAAAGCTAGCCGGATATCAGGCGAGCATGTCGGTCCGAAACAAGGCAGTCGAATTGAGATATGACGAAACGGTATGGAAACTCGACCATGGACCGTTCTGGGAGCTCATCGATTTTTCGGACGCAGAAGGTACGATCGGACCGGAAGTCTGCCGAAAGGTCTACCGAGACTTCGTTCAGTATCGCGATCAGGCATCACAAGTTTCCACACCTTACTTCTACGAGTCCTATGTCGACTGGATGAAGGCCTTTGAGATGTGCTCGAACAATGGCGCCATCGTCTTTCACTAGAGCACACGCGACCGAGCTACGGTCCACCGCGCCGGAAATCTACAACCATCGCGTCACGCTCAACAACACGCCTTGTGCCGTTGACAATCGAATGAAAGGACGATCGGACCGGGCAACCGTATCGCACTTTCATGCTCGCACGGGCGCTGGCTTCTTCACTTCGGGATCAGGCGATTAGCATGTGGTAACGAACCGCTGTCGGAATACAACTACTGACCGCCCTCGAATGCGAAAAATTCTCAATCTACTGTCCTCTCGACTCAAAAGCGATCAAGCAGTTGACAACGTAACGACGGAGGTTATCTCCACGGCAATTCATTCAGTCGCAATACTCGTCGATGATCTTGTAGCGTTCAGCTCGCAAGCCGCCGACGTCGCCGCGCGATTGGGCCCTCGTGCCATCGACATGCTAGTATCTCGCCTCCACTCGCCCTCATATCCAGCTCCGGAAGCATTCGAACCTAGTGTGCGAGGCTTGGGGGGATGGCTCGTCGCGTGGCAATTCGCCACCTTTGAGATTCTCTTCCATTTTCATGATTCTGCACTCGATAGCCTTCGCGAAATCGCTTGGGGCGAATATGATTGGACGCAAGGTAACGCGCTAGAGATTTTGGTTCGCCTGGCAGCCAAGGGCATCGGACGAGAACAAACGATTGAGGATTTTCACCACAACTTCGAACACGTTGCCGAGGAAGCAAAGCAATATGCCGTAGCCCCGCTATTGCATCGCGCGAAGTTCGAGCCGGAAGTCGCCGCAATTGTGAGCAAATTGCAAAGCATCCCCGATTGGCGCGAGGTCGTGTACCAGTTGGAACGAAGGCACCGTTAAGCGGCGTGCGCAGCGTTAAGAGCCGCAGCAAGAAATCGGACACGCATAGCACTCTTCTGTGCCTATGCTTCACGTCAAATTTGGTATTTCGAAGGCAGACATGGACGCACTAGCCAAGGCACTGGTACTCGCCGTTAGCGTCCCACGAAGTAAAGTTGTGACATCTGTCCCCAAAGAAATCCCCGTCGGCCCGTAAGGCGGCCAGCTCACGCATCTGACTTTACTTTTCGCAGATGCGAACTAAACTCCGATCTTGTTGACGTCGAGAAGTAAAGTCGTGACTTCGCGAGGAGGTGGTGGTGGAAGATTCCGCTCCGGATGATCCCACACAGCGCTTTGCCTTTCAGCCGATCGCCATCCAGCGATCGAAATGGCTGCATCAGTTCCATGTCTGGAGCCCGAAGCTGTCGCGACGCCTCGTACTCTATTCGCAACAGGCGATCGACTTCTGGGCCATGATCGAATCCCATGCGACGATCCTGACATTTTGCGAATACCCGGGCTTCATCTTGGTTGACGAGAAACCTCGTATCGCAGATTTTGTGCTCCATCGGGATGGCGCGAACGAGTTTGTTGTCTTGAACGCCACACCCCTCGCCGCGGTTGATTCCGGCGTGCGCGAGCTCCTCGATCCCTTGCCGATCACAACTGTGACGGCCGAGGCGTTAGCCTCTCATCGTCAGTGGATCGATAACTGGTTGCGGATGTTGCCGTACATCACCAGCAACGCACGATTCGTGGCGCACGAGCTTTTCGAACGAGTCGAGCAGAGTCTAGTCTCACCGAAACCGCTATACACCATCGAACACGATGCCTTGCCCGCCGATCCCATGCTGACCCGAACCGCGGTCTTCGATCTGACTCGGAGGGGGCGACTGACGAGTCCAGATCTGCATGTCGACGCGCTCAGCAAGCATACGCGCTTCAAGCAGGCTATGGCGGCGGAGGGGGCATCTTGAAAACTGCAACCTCCCTCACACGTCAAGCGCTTGCCCTCGAACTACACGATCTGCACTGTTGGCCAACGGTCGATCCAGCGGCGCTTCCGGAGCCGAGACGCGCGCTATTCTTGCGGCGCGAACAAGCGATCCGCCAGTATATGCAAGGTCAGCGCTTCGCGCTCATCGAAAGCACAACCGGTATCCGGCGTGCTCAGTTGTATCAGTTGCTGGCCCGCTGTGCCACGCCGCATGTGGACGGCCGTATACAAGGTTTTCGTGCGTTGATTCCTCACGTGCGCACGCGCGACTATATCCGCACCAAACCCACACAACCCAGCCGTCCAGGCAAGCACGGAGGCGCCGCGGGAGCAATGGCGCAACTGCTCGAACGTTATGAAGAGCTGACGGCATTCCTGCAACGGCAGATTCAGCTCGGCAAAGTCTACTTCGGCACGCGTGGAGAACTGCGCGGCTTGCGCGCAACGCACCGGGAATTTCTCAGCCGTTGCCGTGAACTGAATCTATCGAGCAAGCACTACCC